>JAEEVE010000139.1 GCA_016290765.1 Muribaculaceae bacterium | reverse complement strand
GTCGAGGGGAACTTCATTCCTGCCGACATTCAGGGACATCACAACCTGCTTATCAAGCTGCAGACAGGAAAGACTGAATCGCACAAAGTGACAATGGCTTCAACGGCACAATTGCCGCCGCCACCTGATGTCACTTGGCAAGTCGACTTGGGACATATCGCACCTTGGCAAGCAGGCCTGGGTTATAAGTTGGTCATTAATGGTGCGCGCAGCTACAGCATCAGCGACAGTACATTCAAGTTACCGCCGTTGCCGCCGTTGGCCGAGGTCTGTGTCGTTGCCGCTAACCGTTATGGCTTCAGTCTCCCGTCGCGGCAAACCGTGTCCTACTCCAACCCGCCCATTGTCCTTACCACACCCGATAGCACCCTGAAGGCCGACACGCTAGCTATGACTGTGCGTGCCGAACACGCGGGCACCTACTATGCCTGTGCCGACTACACCATTACCGAGGGATGCGACATCATCCTCATTGAGGCCAATGGACACCCGCAGGGAGTGTTATACCTTCCTGCAACAGGAACCCTAGCAGCACAGCGTTCGGCATTCACGACTCTGCGGTTGTTGCGAGGTGAGAACCGCCTCATCCTGCGACGTTACCGCATCGGATATCGTGCCACTCTGCGACGCATCATGCTCATATACTAGAACCATATACAAGAAATAAGAAATGAGAAACGAGAAATCTAATTATGCATTATGCATTGTGCAATGCGCATTATTGATGGCCACGGCAGCATTCACTACGCGTGCTGGCGAGGCACGCTTGATGCGCTTTCCTGCGACCAATGGCAGCGAGGTGGCGTTCAGCTATGCTGGCGATCTCTATCGAGTGTCCATTCACGGCGGTACAGCCCAGCGACTCACAGCGCACGACGGCTATGAGGCGTTTGCGCGTTACAGCCCCGACGGTAATATGCTAGCCTTTACCGGACAGTATGACGGCAACACCGAAATCTATGTGATGCCCACCGACGGTGGCACGCCACGGCGTGTGACCTACACTGCTAGTAACCCCCGTGACGATTGGGGTGACCGCATGGGACCCAACAACATTTGCATGACCTGGACTCCCGACGGCAAGGGAATCATCTATCGCAACCGCATCAGCGACAGTTTTGACGGACAGTTGTGGCAAGCGCCCCTCGATGGTGGTATGGCGACGCAGTTGCCTCTGCCCGAGGGCGGCTTCTGCTGTTATAGCCCCGACGGACGAAAGTTGGCCTATAATCGCGTCATGCGAGAGTTCCGCACATGGAAGTACTACCGTGGCGGCATGGCCGATGACATCTGGATTTGGGACATGCAGGCACAGAAGGTGACCAATGTCACCAACAATGTGGCGCAGGACATCTTCCCCATGTGGATTGGCAACGAGATCTACTACATCAGCGACCGCGATAAGACGATGAACATCTTTGTCTATAACACCGCCACAGGAGCCACTAGCAAGGTTACCAATTATACCGATTACGACGTGAAATTCCCCAGTTGTGGCGGTGGAGTCATTGTTTTTGAGAAGGGCGGATACCTTTTTAAGCTTGACCCCAACACCAAGCAGGTAAGCCAAATCAATGTCCAGCTCAACAGCGAGGATGGTTGGGCACGCACCGCATTACGGCCAGTCAAGGACTTTGTCACCGATGCGCAGCTAGCACCCGATGGCAACCGCATGGTGGTCACCGCCCGCGGCGAGGTGTTTGACCTGCCTGTCAAGAAAGGTGTCACCCGCAACCTCACCCACACACCGGGTGCCCATGAGCGAGCTGCCAAGTGGAGCCCTGATGGCAAGTGGATTGCCTATATCAGCGACCTTACGGGTGAGACCGAATTATGGATGCGTCCTGCCGAAGGTGGCGATCCCATACAGCTCACCCGCGACAACGACACCTACATCCGCGACTTTGAGTGGAGCCCACAAGGCGACCGCATCGTCTATACCGATCGCGAGAACCGCATCGTGATGGTTACTGTGGCCTCTAAGGCTAAGTTGACATTGCTGCAAGACTCCATAGGCGAGTTCCCCACGCCTACCTTCTCGCCCGATGGGCAATGGCTCACTTACAGTCAGACAACCCCCAACGAGCGCAGTGTCATCTACCTCTATGACATCGCTGCGCGTAAGGCATATCCCGTTACCGAAAATTGGTACGACAGCAACTCTCCGGTGTTCAGCAGTGACGGCAAGTACCTTGTTTTCGCCTCGGGGCGCGACTTCAACCCCATCTACAGCAGCATCGAGTGGAACTTTGCCTACCGCAACATGGAGGGCATTTACCTGATGATGCTCAGTAAGGACACTGCATCGCCCTTCCTGCCCACCGATGATCAGGTGACCATAGGCCAGGAAGAGCAGAAACCAGCCGACAAGCCCTCCAACAAGAAAGGTGACAAGAGCAAGAAGGCCGATGCGGCACCGACGATTAAGGTTGACCTTGACGGAATCGAGTACCGTGTGGTCAAGCTACCGCTCAGCGGAGGTAATTACGGTGCATTTGCCTGCGACGGGAATCATGTGTGGTACTATGGCAACGGCGGCATGCATGCCTATGACCTTAAGGAGCAGAAAGACGAACTCCTCGCTAGCGGAGCGCACATGCAGCCATCGGCCGATATGAAGCGTGCCGTGTGGTTCAAGCGTGGTGACGTCTATGTCACCGACCTGCCACGGCGCAAAACCGAACTCACTGACGCAGTCAACCTCGATGACATGCAAGCCGATGTGGATTATGAGCAGGAGTGGAAACAAATCTTCAATGAAGCCTGGCGCGCCTACCGCGACGGTTTCTACCTCAAGAACATGCATGGTGTCGACTGGAATGCCATTCACGACAAGTATGCCGCTCTGCTGCCCTGGGTCAAGAACCGCCTTGACCTGACCTACGTTATCGGTGGCATGATTGGTGAACTTGCCTGCGGACACGCCTATGTCGATGGTGGTGACCACATCATTCCCGATCAGCAACGCATTGGCATGCTCGGTGCACAGCTCGAGCGCGACGGCAAGTCCTATCGTATTACCAAGATTCTCAAGGGCGCACCCGAGCGTGAGGAGCTGCGTTCGCCACTGCTTGAGCCAGGTATGAATGTCAAGGAGGGCGACTACATTGTGGCTGTCGATGGTGTGAAAACCGACGATGTTGACAACATCTACACTTTGTTGCGCGGAAAGGCCGACGTCATGACCGAACTCACTGTCGCCACCAGTGCCGCTGGTGCTGGGGCACGCAAGGTCGTTGTCAAGCCCATCCAGGACGAGTATCCCCTCTACCACTTCGAGTGGGTGCAGAAAAACATTGCATATGTCAACGAGAAGACTGGTGGCCGCGTCGGTTATATCTACATCCCCGACATGGGACCCGAGGGCCTCAAGGAGTTTGCCCGTTACTACTTCTCGCAGCTCGATAAGGAAGCGCTCATCGTCGATGACCGCGGCAACGGCGGTGGCAATATTTCGCCTATGATTATCGAGCGGCTCCTGCGCAAGCCTTACCGTATGACCATGTATCGCGGCAGCAACCACAACGGACTCATCCCCGAGGCAACCCTCAATGGCCCGAAGGTGCTACTCGTCAACAAGTACTCGGCCAGCGACGGCGACCTCTTCCCCTGGAGCTTCAAGGAGAACAAGATTGGCACCCTCATTGGCACCCGTTCGTGGGGTGGTATTATCGGCATCAGCGGGTCGCTGCCTTACATGGACGGCACCGATATCCGCGTCCCCTTCTTCACCAACTATGACACTCGCGGCAACTGGATTGTCGAGAACCATGGCGTCGACCCCGACATCCTCATCGACAACGATCCCTTGCTCGAGTACAAGGGCATAGACCAGCAGCTCGACAAGGCCATCGAGGTTATACTCGAGCAGCTCAAGGACCGTAAACCCCTGCCCAAGACCCCAGCGCCCCGCACCCTCCGCGACCTCGGCGTCTACTAGATCAACGCACAGCGCATTATGCACAAAGCTCCCCTGGCTCGATAACCGAACCAGGGGAGCTTATATATACCCCCTTTAGGGGGTTAGGGGGACTATTACTTAGCCATTTGCTCGAAGCTCTTCTTGATGATGGCGATAGCCTTCATCAGTTCGTCCTTGGTAATGCACAACGGCGGAGCGAAGCGGATGATGTCGTCGTGGGTCGGCTTGGCCAGCAGACCGTTCTCCATCATCTTCAGGCAGATGTCCCAAGCGGTCTTCTTGCCGATGGGCTTGGTGACGATGGCATTGAGCAAGCCACGGCCACGCACCTCGACGATGAACGGGTTGTCAAGCTTCTTGATTTCCTCGCGGAAGATCTTACCCATCTTCTCGGCATTCTGCACGAGTTTCTCTTCCTTGACTACCTTGAGCGCCTCGACGGCTACGCGGGCGGCCAGCGGGAAGCCACCGAAGGTCGATCCGTGCTCACCGGGCTTGATATTAAGCATGATGTCGTCGTCGGCAAGGCAAGCCGAGACGGGCAGCACGCCACCACCCAGGGCCTTGCCCAGGATGACGATGTCGGGACGGATGCCGTCGTGCTCGCTGCACAACATCTTGCCGGTGCGGGCGATACCAGTCTGCACCTCGTCGGCGATGAACAGCACATTGTGCTCATGGCACAGGTCGAAGCATTTCTTCAGGTAGCCATCATCGGGGACAAACACGCCTGCCTCGCCCTGAATGGGCTCAGCGATGAAGGCGGCAACCTCGTTGCCATACTTCTTCAGGGCTTTCTCCAGTGCCTTGGGGTCGTTGTAGGGGATGCGGATGAAGCCAGGAGTCAGCGGGCCGTAGTCGGCATATGAACTGGGATCATTGCTCATGGTGATGACGGTGACGGTGCGGCCATGGAAGTTGCCCTCGCAGCAGATGATCTTCACCTTGTCGTTGGGAATGCCTTTCTTCACGGTACCCCAGCGGCGAGCGAGTTTCAGTGCGGTCTCGACGGCCTCGGCACCTGTGTTCATGGGCAGCACGCGGTCGTAGCCAAAGTAGGTGTGGATAAACTTCTCATACTCGCAGAAGGCATCGTTGTAGAATGCGCGCGAGGTGAGGCACAGCACGTTGGCCTGGTCCTTCAGCGCCTTGACGATGCGCGGGTGGCAGTGACCCTGGTTCACAGCCGAGTAGGACGACAGGAAATCGAAGTACTTCTTGCCCTCGACATCCCATACATAGATGCCTTTTCCCTTGTGCAGCACCACGGGCAGCGGATGATAGTTGTGGGCACCATAACGCTCCTCAAGTCCCATCAGGCGCTTGCTTTCGGTCTGAGTTCTCTTTACTGTTTTAGTTTCCGGTTTAGTCTTTTTAGTTGTTGCCATAACGTTATTTAGTTAAGTGTTTAGGGTTTAGTATTCAGAGTTTAGAGCATCTAGGACATCTAGTGCCTCTAGATATCTAGCTTGCAAAATTACACTATTTTTAGCAATATCCTATCATGATCCCTATAATTCTTGATAAAAAAAATCGCTAATTCGAAAATTCGTGATAACTTTGCGGCAAAATAGGACAAGAATGAACGAAGTAAGAATAGATAAGTGGCTGTGGGCCACGCGCATCTTCAAGACTCGTACCATTGCCACCGACGCCTGCAAGTTGGGGCGCGTTACCATTGGCGGCATGAATGTCAAGCCCTCAAGGCTAGTTAAGCCAGGCGATGTCATCGCAGTGCGCAAGCCCCCGGTGACCTATACCTTTGAAGTGCTGGCTGTGCTCAACAACCGTGTTGGTGCCAAACTGGTGCCCAACTACCTGCGCAACATCACCACACGTGACCAGTTGGAGCTGCTCGAGATGGTGAAGATTGACGGCTTCATCAACCGGCAGAAGGGCCTGGGACGACCCACCAAGAAAGATGGACGCGAAATGAAGGAGTTCACCGACGAAGCATTCTTCGGTTTTGACGATGACTTCGACTGGGATGACGACGACAATCCCCTCTGGACTGCAGAAGATGAGGCTCAACTAGAGCATCACACGCCCCCTCAGGAGGGCTCTTAACTCCTTAACTCCCTTTAACTACTTAACTACTAAATACATGTTTGAAAACCAACCTAAAGGACTGTATGCACTGGCGCTGGCCAATACGGGTGAGCGCTTCGGCTATTACACTATGATTGCCGTGTTTGCGCTGTTCTTGCGCGCCAATTTCGGCTTGTCGGCAGCCAAAGCCGGATTTATCTACAGTGGCTTCTTGATGTGTGTCTACTTTATGCCCATCATTGGTGGACTGCTTGCTGACCTATGGGGATACGGCAAGATGGTCACCACGGGCATCATCGTGATGTTTCTTGGTTATGTCGCTCTGGCAGTTCCGCTGGGTGGTGGCGATGTCGCTTATTGGGCGATGATTGGCGCCTTGCTGCTGGTGAGTATGGGCACAGGACTCTTCAAGGGCAACCTTCAGGTGATGGTGGGCAACCTCTATGATGACCCGCAGTATGCAGGTAGTCGCGATGCCGCCTTCTCCATTTTCTACATGGCCATCAACATTGGTGCGATGTTTGCGCCTGCCATGGCGGTCTGGGCGATGGATTATGCTCAGGCACACTATGGCGTGAGTGTCAACGAGAGCTACCACTATGCCTTTGCGGTGGCTTGCTTGTCGCTGGTACTCTCTATGGCCATCTACTATGGCTTCCGCAACACCTTCCGTCACACTGAAAAGAGCGCGTTGAGCAAGAAGAAAGAGGCAGTAGAACCCATTGAGGAACTTCCTGCTGGCAAGACCAAGCAACGCGTGGTGGCACTCATTTTGGTGTTCGCTGTGGTCATCTTCTTCTGGATGGCGTTCAACCAAAGTGGACTCACGCTGACTTTCTTTGCCGACGAGTTCAGTGCCAAGAGCGCAACAGGACTGCAGGCCATGGCGTTTGATATATGGAATCTGCTGTTGTGTGTCGCCATTGTCTATGCCCTGTTTGCAGCCTTCCAGAGCAAGAAGTCGCAAAACCGCATGATTGCATGGGGCGTGATTGCCGCCTCGGTGGCGGTGCTGGTGTGGCGATACTTCCTCACTGGCGAGGTCAAACTCGATGCTCCCATCTACCAGCAGTTTAATCCCTGCTTTGTGGTGGCGTTGACACCCGTGAGCATCGCTATCTTCGGCTGGCTTGCCAGCCGTGGCAAGGAGCCCAGCGCGCCCCGCAAGATTGCCTACGGTATGCTCGTGGCTGCTGCCGCCTATGGCATTATGGCCATCGGCTCGGTGGGATTGCTCACGCCCAATGAACAAGCGGCCGCCCAGGGGGCTGGAGCGCTTGTGTCGCCCAATTGGCTCATCTCGACCTACCTGGTGCTCACCTTCGGCGAACTGCTGCTATCACCCATGGGACTGTCGTTTGTCACCAAGGTCGCACCACCCAAACTCAAGGGCCTGATGATGGGTGGTTGGTTTGCCGCCACGGCACTGGGCAACTTCCTCGTTTCGGTGGGAGGTTACCTATGGAACGACCTGCCGCTGTGGCAGGTGTGGAGCGTCTTTGTCATCCTTTGCATCGTTTCGGCACTCATCATGTTCGCCATGATGCGCCGCCTCGAGAAAGTCTGCTAGTACTTTCCCTTAATGTCCAACCTCCCCAAAATCTCCCTAAAGGGGGTACATATTTATTCCCCCTTTAGGGGGTGAAGTGACCCCCAAAAGTTGGACGGGTTAAACATTAATGGCTTAGAGAAAGAGTTCGGTATTGCACCGGGCTCTTTCCTTTTAACCTGGATTTGATTCTTTTATTGTTGTAATAGTCAATAT
>JAEEVE010000138.1 GCA_016290765.1 Muribaculaceae bacterium | reverse complement strand
TGCACCATAGCGAGTCTGAAGGATGACAATAGGAGGTACATCGATGGTTTTAAGACTGCAAGAGAAAAGGTCTTTTTAATAAAAACTGACTATGAACAAATGATACAGTTTATTTTAGACTTATAAATTCCAATTTATCGGTCACGTCTTTATAGGCACAAGCGGTTGACACGATAGCTCAGCAAAAGACACAAACACTCCCCGTGACGCGGTCGTCAAGCCGCGTACACGGGGAGTGTTGTTTAGATTGATCAAATAACCTGACTATCGCAGGATGGCGTTGTCGCTGCCCCACGGGACATAAGAGAGCGAACCGAGATGCGGTGCCACTTGCGGTAGCCGATGATGGCCATGATGGTGTAGAAGCCGTAGAGAGTGGCGTGGAAGGGGATGCCCTTGTAGAAGTAGAGGCCGGTGCAGACGATGTCGACGGCGAACCACAGGAGCCACTGCTCGACATACTTCTGCGCCAGAGCCCACATGGCGACGATACTCACCGCGGTGGTGAAACTGTCGAGCAGGGGTACGGTGCTGTCGGTATGGTTTGCCAGGAACCAGTAGATGGCTGCCCAAATCACGGCAATCACTGCCGCGACCTTGCCCAGTGTGGCTAGCGAGGCATGTCGGATGCCCTGCGACGCGTCGGCCTGCTCAGAGGCCTTCTTCCCCTTGATGCGCCAGATGATGAAGCCATAGATGGCCGCCACCACATAATATGACTCCATGCCAAAGTCGGCGTATAGCCCCCGCTCGAAGTAGAGCCATGCGTTGACAATGGGCATGATGATGCTGAAGAGCCACAACCAGATGCTGGCACGGTACTCTAGCCAAAGATAAATCAGGCCGATGACCGTGCCAGCAATGTCGATAAACAACGTCCAGTCCATCAGAACTTGAATGTGAGGTGGACGAGGAGGTTCATTCTTGCCATGGGATAGAACATGGGCGAGCTGACCAGTGTCATAGTGCCGTCGGCAGCATGATAAGCGGCTGTCTGCGAGTATCCGTTGGTCTCATACTTCTCGCCGAAGAGGTTGTAGATGTCGGCCCCGAAGGTGATTTCCTTGATGAAGCGCAGCTTGAAAGTGTAAGCCAGGCTCAGGTTGGTGATGAAATAGGGGTCAAGCGAGTCTTCCTTATTCTGGAAGTTATCAAGATACTGCCGGCTCACATACTGTGACTGAATGGCAGCGGAGAATCCCTTGACATTGAAAGTGATGATGCTGTTGGCGATGACCGATGGCGAGAATGCGATGGTGGTATTGCCCTTCTCGATGGCAGACTGTGACCACATATCCTCCCAGTTCTCGTCGTAGTCGCTGACATAGCCCACATAGTTCTTGATGCGGTTGCGGCTGAATGCAGCGTTGACATCCCACCTCAGCCAGTCGGTAATCTTGACACCGGCAACCAACTCAACACCAGCACGGTAACTGTCGGGCACATTCTCGGCCATGAGCTCGCCTATCTCGTTGAGCTTGCCGTTGAGCACCAACTGATCCTTATACTTCATGTAATAGAAGTTAATGCCTGCCGACCAGCGGCTGTGTGTATAGTTGTAACCCAGTTCCCAATCAAAGAGTCGCTCGGCACGAGGATGCACCGTCAGGGGGCCGTCATTGTAGTTGTTGCGCGTGGGCTCCTTGTGTGCCACACCAAACGAGGCATAGACGCGGTGGTTAGGATTGATTTGCCAGTTCAAGCCCGCCTTGGGATTGAAGAAGTCAAAGTCCTCATCAACATTCAGCACCTGCATCCGCTCGGGGTTAGCTGTCCAGTCCCACTTGTCATTCACACCCTTGATGATATATCCAATGTGGCGATATTGCAGGTCGGCATAGGCGCTGAGTCCTTTCCAAATGGTGTAATTGCCCTTGGCGTAGATGTTGAAGTCGTTCTTCTCGGCACGGTTTCGGTAGTACTCGTGGCTGGGATCCAAGTTGCCAACATAGTTCTCAACCCACAACACATTGCCTACATGGTCGTTGACATAGCGGTTAAAGCCACCGCCCAGCGTGGCATTGAGTCGGTCACCGTCATAACGCAACGAAAACACGCCGCCGCCAAAGCCACTGTCTAGCCCCTTGCGTCGCACCAGGCTCGACTTCTTGACAGTGGTAGACTCGTATTCGCCAGTTTCCTCGTTGAGCGTTGTGAGCGTGAATGGCTTCAAGCCATACTCCTTTAGGGTGCGGGCATTCTTATATTCCTGATAATAGCCATAGCCATCGGTATAGTGGAGTCCCAGGTACCACGTCCACTGCGAGTTGAAGCGCTGCTCCCACAGCAGCTGGTAGTTAAACTGGCGATAAATGTCCTTCTGGTCCTTGTAGAAACCGACGACCTTGCCGTCACGCTTGATTTCGCCATTGGGGTTGTATGCTCGGTCGGTCTCAAGCATTTCGCGGCTGATGCCGTCCCATGCATGATAGGTATCCTCCTTGCCGCCAAAGGTGATGAAACGCACGCTGGCATTGTTGTTAAAATACCCCGCCTGTGCATAGTAACTCTTGAGCGATGCGGTAGCACGGTCGCGGAAGCCGTCGCTGGCAATGTTGCTCAGTCTTGCCTCAAAGGCCCAGTGGTCGCCCAGCAACCCGCTTCCCACCTTGAGCGTCTCTTTGTGGGTATTGAACGAGCCAAATGAGCCCGAGAGCTCGGCAAAGGGTTTCGCCGAGAAGCGTTGTGTGCGCATGTTGATGCTTGCGCCAAAGGCACCCGCGCCATTGGTCGATGTACCCACGCCACGCTGCACCTGGATGTCGGCCAACGATGACGCCAAGTCGGGCGTATTGACCCAGAAGATGGAGTGGCTCTCGGCATCGTTCATAGGGATGTCATTGCTGGTGATGTTGATGCGTGTTGCATCGGTGCCACGCACTCGGATGCTAGTGTAGCCCACTCCCGCGCCAGCATCGCTGGTAGTGAGCACGCCTGGTGTCGACATAAGCAGGAAAGGCATGTCCAGCCCATGGTTCACGGCCTCAATCTGTTTCTTACTGATGTTGGTAAATGCAACTGGCGTGTTGCTTTGTGCACGGGTGGCAAGCACTTCGACTTGCTGCAGTGCCAAGGTGTCGGGTTCGGTAGTCTGTGCCACACCCAACATGGCGAAGCCCATAAGGGCTACAGTCAAAATGGTCTTTTTCATCTCTACATTAATAAGTTTAGTTCTCTACGCCGGCATGATCCGGATCAGATTCCATGGGTATGATCTCAGCCACCCAAACGAGTGGCACCCCCAAACTCATCGAAATCGGGTGCAAAGATAAGAATAAAATGAGAATTGAGAATTGAGAATTGAAAATTATTTTTCTGAGATTGATGACAATGCAGTGGTGAGTTTTGCCTTGAATCCGCGTACCTGTCGAGTGATGACGCCTCGGGCGGTCTGTATTTCAAAACGATAGGCGTCCTTTGCGAGGATTCTCGATAGCTGCTCTTGGGTAATGGGATAGCGGCAAGTGGTGTAGCAGATGGTGCGGTTGCGCCACCGGCGCAGCATGATATCGCGCCGCCCCACCTCGCGGTCGGTGGCAAGGATGAGCGTGCTGCGGTCGCGCAAGTGTATAGTGAGCGGGCTTCCTTGGGGCACGTGGATGTTGCCCTCGTCGTAGGTGAGTACGAGCCAATAGGCAACCGTATCGGCACTGACCTGGGCCTCAAGTGCGAAGGTTGCGGCATCAAAGTAATGGTCATAAGCCACCTGCGATGGCGACACCACTGCCCGTGCCACTGCCATGACCATCATCGCCACACATATGTGAATGAACCGTTTCACGGCGCAAAGATACAAAAAAAGACCGAAAGCGAGGTTTTCATCACAAAATCACTATAAATGGGGATTGGACGTGATGCGCGATGGTTGTAATTTTGCGCCATGAAATTGAAATGCGTGGGGTGGATTGGGGACGGTTCTTTTTCCGCCATTTGTTAACAAAAGTGTTAAAATGGCGGAAAAAGAACCGTCCCCAATTCACCACATCAGTTGACAGTGGTAACCGATGATGAGTTGTCCTGGTTGCGGAGGCTTCGGTCGCTCTGCTTGAACTTTCGCCCAAAATCCAAATTACAGGTCACTCCCAAGCGAATGGCGTTGGCATCGTCGCGTATGACTTGAGAGCGTAATCGAGGATTTACAGTAGACAAACTGTTGTTCTCGTAATAGTCACCCCGTCCTGCAAGCCATAAGCCTTGAGCCATGAGACTTAAGTTCTTATTAAGTTTAAACTGCAACACAGCTATCCATTTGCTGCCAGTCACTTTAACAGATTCACCCCATAGAGACTTCTCTCTGCCAGTGTAACCCGTATATACCATGAACTTGCCCAAGCTGAGTGTGGCTTCCAAGCGGTAGCTCCAAGCGCTCATATTACAATGGAACATCGAGCCGGCATCAGTGACATAAGGCTCAAAATAGGTCGCAGCCTGGAGGGTCAAACAATCCCAAAGATTGTTGAGAGACAATCTCAAATGACATTCGTTTCTGAAGTGGTACTTCCCGTTGATGCGCTGCCCCACAAAAAGCTGTCTTGCATCATCATATCTCACATATTCATAGATGGGATTGCGGCGATAATCAACATCTACAAGGCCGTAAACCATCAACTTACGATAAACATACCGCAACCATAGTCTGGCATAATACTTCTGAGAAGGCTTGAGCGAGGGATTGCCTGCCACGGCATAGATATTGTCAACAAATTGCGTGACACTGTCCATTGCGCCAAGCGAGGGCAACGATGGCGTGAAACTGGCATAGGCATCGAAGGTGAAGCCCTTGAAAGGCTGCCCTCCAAACCTAACAACCGAGTGATTGTTGACATAAGTATTACTGCTGGCCCCATTGTCGACACTAAACAATTTTATACCCGTCCCTAAAGACCAAGTGTATCTATCTTGCCAACGGCCCTTCAGTTCGGCGTATGTATAATTGTTGTTTGATTTCAACCATGTCCTTGTGCCCGAAACATAATCATTCGTTGCTCTGGTCCAATTGTCCTGCATGCCTACAGAAAGCTTCGGAATACCAAAGTTGTGTGTAAATGTCACCTCGCCGATTACTGAGTAGTGGCTATTATCAACTCCACTATGATAGACTTGTGGCTCACCTTGATGCATATCGTAGGTGAGCGTGCCTTCATTTCGCAGGCTTGAATACTTTCCCAACAACTGCGCTTCCAAAGAATTCTTGTTGCTGAACTTCTTTCCAAAATACAAGTCCATCGAATGCGACAATATGCGGTCGACAGCCTTACTTGTCTGATTGAAAACCGAGTGTTCTTGCCCATTGACCCACTCTCTGGTCAAGCCCGGATATCGACGATTGCGAGGTTGCGCCAGTAACGAGTAGGTAGCTTGAAATCCAGTGTTCCGGTCGTATTGATAGACATAACCGGCATCAATATAATTCAGCCAGTAGTCAAAATGGCTGGCTTCGCCTTGCATGACACGCCTAACGGTATCTCCACCGCCAATATAGGTGTCCTCGTTGTTGTGTTGCTCGTTGTTATAGTCACGCCGCTGAAAGTAGTGCGAAAGCGAGAATTGTGAATTCTTATAGTTATAACTGCCTTTGAGATGATTGTCATGCATTCCGGCTGTCGGACAATATATCGCTTGCTCATACAGCGTGCCTCCTTCAGGACGTTCCTTGAGAATAAAGTTCAACGATCCACCCACTCCGCGGTCGCTATAACGTATGCCAGGATTATCACTATACTCAACACGCAAAATCTGGTCAGGATGGATAGCCTGAATGTCGCGAAGCTCCTTGGGAATGCCATTGATTTTATAAACAATCTCCTGCCCATTGACACTCAAGCTCTTGAATGCCATATCAATTTCAAGTCCAGGCAATTGCAAGCCCTTTAGCACATCAACTGCATCTGTGCAATGGGCAAGCAGGATAGAGTCAGGAATAATGACATATCGGTCAACCTTCTGGACAAATCGCGACCCCTCAACAACGGTTTCTTTCAGCACTTTGTTGTCAGGTTGCATAACGATTTTTCCCATATTTCGGATGTGTGTCCGACGATAAACAGTGCCATACCCCACGAATGAGAAACGAGCTATCACCTCGGCCTCATCGCAAGGGATGACAAACCGTCCTACCTCGTTGGCTACACCGCCGCCCACCAAGCTGGAGTCAGTGACCGACAGTAAAGCCACATTTGCAAAAGAAAGCGGTTGTCCGGCCTCGTCCAACACAAGCCCTCGTAACTTGGCAGTCGCTTTTTGAACACACTCGACATACACGACACTGTCTCGCTCGGTAACACGCATAGGATAGAAACCGACAACCCTGCGAACCGCTTCAGGGATAGTGAGGTTCAGGACTGTCGTGGTGACAGTAAAATCCTCCAACTCATTATAGACAAAATTGATTTTGTAGTCATTTGACAACTTGTTTATTTCTATCAGTGATTTACTCAATGACTTATTGTTGAACGAGCAAGTGACACGTTGTTGGGAACTCGTTGTGAAGATAGCGCACAGCGAGGCAATTATCAAAATAAGTTGTTTCATGGCTTTATTCGATTGTCAGAGTATCATCATTAACAGTAATGTTTACTTTCTCGAAAGTGTTCAGTTGGTCCACAACCTGCTCAATATTCAGGGCAGGATTCCACTCGTAGTAAAGGCGTAACTGGCCGGCTCCGTCGTTCATCACCTGCACACGCATGCCATAGTGTTCTGCCAGCACCCCAACCAGCACATCAAGTGTTGTGTTTTCAAATGTTCTTGGTTGCGCAATAGACGTTTGCACTTGCATTGTGTCCTGCTTATTCTCAGTTGTTTTGGTCATCGTATCGGCACCAACGAAACTTTCGGTTGTTTCCTTCTCTAACCATGTTTCTTGTTTCATGTGCTGAATAGTCGCATAAGCAAGTCCGCTCATGAGCACTACCGTCACCACAGCTGCAACTTTCCACCAATTTCTTTGACGTCGAAGGTAATAGCTATGCTGTAAGGAGAAACGATTCCACTCGGCTTCAACGTTTGTTTCTAACTCTGGCTCAACACTGTGCATCACCTGTATGGCGGTATCATACAAGGTGCGGCACTCGCCATCGGCGAAGATTTGCTCCAGTTCCTCGTCAGTGAAGGATTCGGGGCGGTCAATGAGTCTCGCCACCAATTCCTCCCTATCCGTATTCAAGATGATGTTGTTCATTGTTGTTTTGGATTTAATGTTTCACGAAGGATACATAAGGCTTTTCCAATTCGTTTATCCACTGCCTTGATACTAATGCCCAGACACTGGGCAACTTCTCGGTGGGCCTTTTTGTCGAGATAACACATCTTGAAGATGGTGCGTGTGTAATCGTCCAGTTGTGTCTCTATCGCCTGCTCAATCTGCTGTACTCTGGCCTCGCGATCGATGTCGGTGGCAAAAAGAGATAACTCAATGGGATACAGACGCGCCACACGTTCACGCAATTGCAGTCGAGCGATGCGTTTAAGGCAACTGTTGCGCACACAGACTGCCAAATATTGCCGGGCGGTGTCGGGGCGAAGTTCGCGACCTTGCTCCCACATCGTGGCGAATGTCTCGCTCACCACATCACGGCTCTCATCGGGGTCGTGTAGCATGTTATTAGCCACGCCCAACAAATAACCATAATGTTTGCGGAATATGTCTTCAAAATGAGTCATCTATTTAAACTATCCACAACATCTCCGTTTTACCCCTACAAAAGTAGCATTTTTTGGGGGATGGTTCTTTTTTCGCCGTTTTTAACATTT
>JAEEVE010000137.1 GCA_016290765.1 Muribaculaceae bacterium | reverse complement strand
GCTTGCTGTGTCGCCACTTACACCAGTGTCCACCTCGTCAAAGATAAGTGTGGGCAGGTTAACCTGCTGGGCAATGATGGCCTTGATGCATAGCATCACTCGCGAGATTTCACCGCCCGATGCTGTATCCTTGACGGGCATGAGCGGCTGGCTCTTGTTGAATGCCATGTTGAATTCGACCCTATCATGGCCAGTGGCTGTGAGATCTGTTTCACTAAAATTGACATCAAAGCGCAGATTTGTAAGTGCCAACGCACTAGCCCTGTCGACCAACTGCTTGGAGAATGACCGTGCAGCCTGCTTACGCGAGTCGGTCAATTTTTCAGCAAGAATGATGGCATCCCTCTTATATCCTTCCATCAATCCTTGGCAGGTAGTTATGAAGCCATCATCTTTTTCAAGAGACATCAGACGATTTTCATAGTCTTTCTGGATGTCAATGAGCTTGTCAACACTGTCCACCTGATGCTTACGCTCAAGGGTAAAGATGTCGTTGAGACGGTTCTCGATGCGCTCTAGTTGTGCGGGATCAAGCTGTAGATTCTCCAATGCATCACCGATGGTTGCCGACATGTCCTTGATGTCGATTAGGGCAGACTCAGCTCGATCAGTCATGCCTTCTAGCTCGGGCATGAGGTATTCGATACCGTGCAAGTGGTTAACGATCTCTTTTAGGTGCTGGATGACCGACAGTTGGTCATCGTTGAACAAGTGGTCGATTTGCCACAAAGACTGCTTGATTTCGGTGATATTGCTCAGTCGCGCTTGCTCTTGCTCAAGTTGCGTATCCTCGCCGGGCTGCAAGTGCATGGCTTGCAGCTGGTCAAGCTGGAAGCGCATATAGTCTTCCTCGGCTTTATCCTTCTCATGCTGCTCGATGAATCTCTTCAACTTTTGCTGGGCGTCGACATACTTCCCATAGATGTCGGCGTACTGTTCTCTGAGTTTAGCATTATCGGCCAGACTGTCAATGATACTCAATTGGAACTGCGAATCAGCTAGCAACATATTGCTGTGTTGCGAGTGTATATCGACCAGTCGTGTAGCAACCTCGCGCATGAATGTCAGTGAAACAGGGGTATCGTTCACAAAGGCGCGTGAACGTCCATTGGGCGACACTTCGCGACGCAGGATGCAATCTTCATCATAGTCAACGTCGGCTTGTTCGAACAATGTCTGCAAGCCGTAGTCAGTGATAGAGAGTGTGGCCTCGACAATCGTCTTCTGCGTTGTATCGCGAACAGCCTTTGTGTCAGCTCGTTCACCCATGATAAGTGACAAGGCGCCTAATAGAATTGATTTTCCAGCACCAGTTTCGCCCGTAACTATAGTAAGGCCCGACTGGAAGTCTATTTCCAGCCGGTCAATAAGCGCGTAGTTTGATATGTAAAGTCGAGTGAGCAATTCTTTCTAATTGAGAATGGAATACCTGACCACTGACCCTTAGTTTTCAGGCGAAGCTTTGATTTTGTTGAGGCGATCTTGGTCAGCAGGATAAATGGGATAGAGTGTCTCAAAAACCTCATCCTTTTCGTTCTGATTAGCCTTGCTGTAGATGTTGACCAGTTCGTCAAGTTTGGCATCCTTGAACATCGACAGACACACGCTCATGGGTTGTGCATCATAGATAGCTTTGAGCTTGTCAAGCTGATCGGTGATGGTTTTGCGCCCCTTGTCTACACTGACCACCATCTGGTCCAGTCCCAGACGGTGATAGTTATAATTAATCTCACGAATGGCGCTGGTCGCATTATCGGTAAACGCCGACAAGACAGCACTACGGTTCTTTGGGTCCTCAAATGCCTTCCAACCAATTTCGGCTGTACTTTGTGCCATGCGCACCACACTAGCAGCTTTCTCAAAATAGGGATCACCCCCATTAAGGCCAAACGAGTCGAAGTCAACTGCCAAAATTAGATAGGCATAAAAATTGAGGATGCTAGTGAGATTACTCTCCCAGTCTTGCTCGTTGAACACCAACTGGTCGCCTTCTTGATAGTCAAATGTGACCTTGGTGTCCTTGAAATTGATGAGTGTGGTCAGGTAACTGCTATTATAGACAGGACGTTGCGACTGCACAGTGAGTTCACATTCCATCTTGCCTGTTGCTTGGTCATACTTGTTGACCACCAACAACATCTTGCACTCAATTTTTTCATTGATGGCAAATTGAGCGTCGGTCCAACGATTATCGTTGATATACTGGGTGATGGACTCCTTCAATGTGTTGAACACATCCTTGCTGACGTTCTGAATCTTGCTCGAGTTCACCTCGACGTCGCACTTCAGCTCGGTGCCTTCTTCATCGGCCCATACCCCGAGGAAAGCGGCTGCCATCAGACACAGTGTGACAATGCGTTTGAATCTCATTGTGTTAAGTAAGTTTGTTGTTGAGTTTTTCTGCAAGCAGCTTGGCCTTATCTTCCAATTCACGGTCTTTGAGCCGTTGTTGCACGGCCTCGAATACGCGCTTGGTACTTGACGGGAAATCAGAACGCCGCACCCAGTCGGCATAGCCACGGTCAATCTGGAGCACTTCCTCCAGCATCTTACCCTTGTGCTTGCCGAAGTTGACCACCTCCAATCCCTTGTCATTGTAAACTACAAAGCCCTTCAGATCGGCAAAGTGTGTATGCGACGAGAAGTCGCTTAGCGCCTTCACATCTTTGTCGCTCAAGTCGTCGTATCGCATAAGCTGTGCCTTGAGCACTTCGTAGGTCGTTTCGGTGTCGGCTAATGACGAGTGGTGATTCTCCATCTCATGACCACAGTAGAACAGACAGGCAGCAGCCAAGTCACGCTTCTCTTTCTTGTGGAAGATAACCTGGCTGTCGATAAAGCAGCACTGATTCCAATCGAAGTGGATGCCAGCACGGGCAAACTCCTCGTCTAGGACTGGTATGTCAAACTGGTTGCTGTTAAATCCTGCGATGTCGCATCCGTTAAATACCTCATAGACATGTTGCGCCAGCTGATCGAATGAAGGGCAATCGCGCACATCATCATCCGAGATATGATGCACATCGAATGATGCCTTGGGAATGGGCATACCTGGGTTGACACGCAAACACTCCTTTTCCTCACGTCCATCTGGGAAAACCTTGATGTACGAGATTTCAATGATGCGGTCCTGCGTGATGTTTAGCCCCGTCGTCTCCAAGTCAAAGAAGACGATGGGGCGTTGCAGTTTCAGCTTCAGTTCCATGTGGTAACAATGCTTAGATCATCATCGGCATCTGCAGGATGAGCAAATCCTCACCCTCCTTCTGCTCACTAGGCAGGAAGATACCTGCACGTGCTGGGTCTGATAGCTGCACATTCACCGTCTCAGTATCCAGGTTATTGAGCACCTCAATAATGTCGACATTCTTGAATCCCATGACCATGTTCTCGCCATTGTATTCGCACTGCAGCGTCTCTTCGGCACTGGTGGCGTGATCGAGGTCTTGCGAAGTAAGCAAGATCTCGTTAGCACGGAAATCGAGTTTAATGAGTCCACCCACTGCAGCGAACACGCTCACGCGGCGCAATGCATTGAGCAATGTCATGCGGTCAACGCTTAGCAAATAAGGGTTGTTAGTGGGGATAACTGCATTATACTTCGGATACTTACCATTGATAAACCGGCATGAGAGGGTGTACTCGGAAGTCTCAAAAGTCGCACTTGTGTCCTCCACAATGACGCGCACGTCATTCTTGCCGTTCTTGTCGAGGATACCACTCAGGATTGATGCGGGCTTAGCGGGCAGGATGAAACTCAGTTCAGTGTTTGGTTGCACCTGTGTCTTACGGTAGCGCACCAGTTTGTGCGAGTCGCTAGCAACAAAGGTGATTCCGTCGGGCACGATGTCCCAAAAGATGCCCATAAACTGTGGGTGCATGTCATCGGTGCCTACAGCAAAGATAGTATGCTGGATACCATCGAAAATATCTTTCTCGGTTAGGGTAAAGGCTGCCGTTTCGCCTGTTCCCTGAGCCTTGAGCGGGTACTCGTCACCGTTGAAGGCCATGGCGTTGAACTTACCGTTGAGATAGGTAATGTTCACCTCAAGTGACTCATCATTGATGTCAAAGGTCATAGCAGTGTCGGGCAACTCTTTGAGTAGGTTGAGCATACGCTTAACGTCGATGGCAAACTTCCCGCTTCCCTCGGCTCCAGGTACCTCGATGGCTGTGGTCATACGCGTCTCCATATCACTACCAGTGATGACCAGTCGCTCGCCTTCAAGTTCGAAGAGGAAGTTGTCAAGGATGGCATAAGCATTCTTGTTGCTGATGACTTTGCTTACCGCATTCAAGCGCATAAGCAGCTGTTTACTAGGAACATTAAATTTCATATCGATATGTTTTTATATTATTATTCGGCAACGCCATAGTTTTGAACCTACAAATTTAGCACTATTTTTTGACATAAACGCAAAAATCGAGCGTGAATTTCGGCAAAGTTGTTAAAAACACTTATTTTTCGACTTTTTTGACATTGGCACGGTTGTTGCTACTTTAGGTAGAGTATACGCGACAGACTAATAGTCGCGACATCCTTTAGTAACAGATTTATCACAAATCCCAAACGACTGAATGAAAACAGAATACAACAATCTATATGAGCTGATGTCTCGCTATGAGCAACACCACATGCCCATGGCTGGAGCAGACTTTGCCGAAGAGGATGATGATGAGGAAGCTCCCGCCGGTGACCGTCCCAGCGAGTCTCAACACCGCTCAGAGAAAAGCACACAGCGACGAAATGTCAGTAAGGGTGACAATAATGACACCCCGATGATCGACAAATATGGCAAGGACATCACTCGTGCTGCGGCCGATGGACAACTTGATCCCGTTGTGGGACGCGAGCGCGAAATTGAGCGCCTAGCCCAAATATTGAGTCGCCGCAAGAAAAACAATCCTGTGCTCATTGGCGAGCCTGGCGTGGGAAAGACTGCAATCATTGAAGGCCTCGCCAAACGCATCGTTGAGCGTAAAGTAGCGCGCGTCTTGCTCGACAAGCGCATTATTTCGCTCGACATGGCTGGTGTCGTCGCTGGTACAAAGTACCGCGGACAATTCGAGGAGCGAGTAAAGGCCATCATTGACGAGGTAGTAAATCACCCCAACATCATCGTATTCATCGACGAGATCCACAACCTGGTGGGCGCAGGCAATGCCAGCGGCTCGATGGATGCAGCCAACCTGCTCAAACCGTCGCTTGCACGAGGCGACTTCCAGTGTATCGGAGCTACAACCCTCGACGAGTATCGCAAGAGCATTGAGAAGGACGGTGCACTGGAGCGACGATTCCAGAAAGTGATTGTGCCACAGACCACTCCAGAGGAAACTCTTGAGATTCTTCACAATATTAAAGATGTATATGAGCGCCATCATGGTGTGAGTTATACCGAGGCCGCGCTCGAGGCTTGTGTGCGGCTCACCGATCGTTATGTGAGCGACCGCTTCTTTCCGGACAAGGCCATCGATGCAATGGACGAGGCAGGCTCGCGTGTGCACATCAGCAAGGTTGAGGTGCCCAAAGAGATTGAGGACCTGGAGGCACGTATTGCTGAGGCACAACAGAACAAAGTGAAAGCCGTGCAAGCACAAAACTTTGAGGGCGCAGCCAACTATCGCGACTTGCAAGAACGTCTGAAACTGGACCTGGAATATGCAAAGGAGCAGTGGGAAAAAGACCTGGACAGTCGACGTGAGACCGTCGATGAGCAGGATGTCGCCGAAGTGGTCGCCCTGATTACTGGTGTACCCACACAACGCATCGCACAAAGCGAGGGCATTCGCCTGCTGGGCATGACCGACGAGCTGAAGAAGCAGATTATCGGTCAGGACGAGGCCATTGACAAGATTGCACGTGCTATTCGCCGCAACCGTGTGGGGTTACGCGACCCCAATCGTCCTATTGGGTCGTTTATGTTTTTGGGACCTACAGGAGTGGGCAAGACCTTGTTGGCAAAGCGATTGGCCGAATTCCTTTTCAACTCACCCGATGCGCTCATTCGCATCGACATGAGCGAGTACATGGAGAAGTTCAACGTCTCGCGCCTCGTGGGTGCCCCTCCGGGATATGTAGGTTATGAGGAAGGTGGCCAGTTGACCGAGAAAGTGCGACGTCGCCCCTACTCTGTCGTCCTGCTCGACGAGATTGAGAAGGCGCATCCCGATGTGTTCAACATGCTGTTGCAGGTGCTCGACGAGGGCTGCCTGACCGACAGCCTGGGACGCAAGGTCGACTTCAAGAACACCATTGTGATTATGACCAGCAACATCGGCACACGCGAACTCAAAGACTTTGGCGCAGGCGTTGGATTCCACACAGGTGACATGACAAAAGAGCGCAGCGACGCTGTCATTCGCAAGGCACTGAACCGAAAATTCTCGCCCGAGTTTCTCAACCGCGTCGACGACATCGTCACCTTCGGTTCGCTCGATATGGAGGCCATCAAAAAGATAGTCGACATCGAGCTCAAAGCGTTCTACGAGCGGGTTGAGGCCGCCGGCCTGAAACTAGTGATTACCGATGCCGCTAAGGACTTTGTTGCCAACGAGGGCTTTGACGTTCAGTATGGTGCCCGCCCATTGCGTCGCGCCATCCAAAGCCACATCGAGGATCCGCTGTGCGAGATGCTTCTGCGTGAGGAAGGCACTACCAACGCCACCATCACGATGGATGTCGTGGACGGCAAGATTGTCACACACGTCAAGAAAGCCAAGAAGACAAAGGCTTCAGAATAGCCACATTGACTTCTATGACTGCAAAAATGTCACACCAAAACCGTGTGGCATTTTTTTTGTTAAAATCTAGTTGGTCTAGAGATTCTAGAGATAATTGAACTTAATCAAAAAAAACGAACAATATGTCAAAAGGAACTATCGGGGTAACGACGACCAACATCTTCCCCGTTATCAAAAAATTTCTTTACAGCGACCACGAGATTTTTCTTCGTGAGCTGATTTCTAACGCAGTTGACGCAACACAAAAACTCAAGACACTGGCTTCGGCGGGCGAGTTTGATGGCAAGACCGACGACCTGAAGGTCGAGGTGAAGCTCGACAAGGACGCTGGCACCCTCACCGTGAGCGACCGCGGCATCGGCATGACCGAAGAAGAGATTGACAAGTACATCAATCAAATTGCTTTCTCAGGCGCCGAAGAGTTTCTGTCGAAGTACAAGGACACGGCCAATGTCATCATCGGCCATTTCGGTCTGGGCTTTTACTCTGCATTCATGGTAGCCAAAAAGGTTGAGATTCATACCCTCTCCTACAAAGACGGTGCCAAGGCAGTATGCTGGTCCTGCGACGGTTCGCCCGAGTTTGAGATGACCGATTGTGACAAGTCGGAGCGCGGTACCGACATCATCCTCCACATCGATGACGACGAGAAGGAGTTCTTGGAGCAGAGCCGCATCAGCGCACTACTGCATAAGTACTGTCGATTCCTTCCCGTGCCTGTCATCTTTGGTAAGGAGCAGGAGTGGAAAGACGGCAAGTATGTCGATACCGACAAGGACAAACTCATCAACGACGTCGAGCCGCTGTGGACCCGCAAGCCCACCGATCTAACCGACGATGACTACCTGAAGTTCTACCGTGCCATCCAACCCGGACAGGAAGACCCGCTGTTCTGGATTCACCTAAACGTCGACTTCCCCTTTACCCTTACGGGAATCCTCTACTTCCCTAAGATCAAGAACAACCTGGACATCCGCAAGGACCGCATCCAGCTCTACTGCAACCAGGTGTATGTTA
>JAEEVE010000136.1 GCA_016290765.1 Muribaculaceae bacterium | reverse complement strand
GGTATCCTTGAGCAAGCCCATGTCGCGTATCATCCCGAACACCATTTGCTCATCGGCCAATTTATGCTCGATGGTAAGCGCGCGTTTACGCTTGCGCATCTGTTTGCGCAAGATGTCCTTCAGTTGAGGAATAAACTCGTTGTCAAATGTATTGAGATACATTATTTGATCGGAAACGCAGCTTTATGGCGGTTGAGAGCCTTGAGAGCTGCCTGCAGGGTCTTGTCGCTGCGGTTATAGATGGGGTAAAAGGCATCGTTGCCAAACACGTCACGTGCCACCAGCGCCTTGAGGTTGGTGACAATCAGGTCGCGTGACTGGTTGATGTAATACCAGCGCGGTGCCACTCCATTTTGGGTGGCGAAGTCAACAAAGTTGTTGAGAAGGGCATCATCACTGGGCGCCATGCGCAAGAACTGTTTATAGTCCTTCATCTGCTTGAGGCTGTTACGATTGATGTCGACATAACGGAAGGCAAACTTCTGCAGCAGTCCTGCGTTGGCAATTTCTATATAGTATGACGACATGCCGCTGGTGTCACGTGGCACGAAAATATCGGGCACGATACCACCGCCACCATAGACGGTGCGACCTGAGTGAAGTGTGCTGAAAATCTGCGACTTGTCAATCTTCATGCTATCCTGGCTGAAAATCTCGCCGTTCATATAGCGGTCGTACAACTCTTTCTCGTAGGCCATCATGCCACCCTTGTAGTCCTTCTGGATACAACGGCCAGCAGGGGTGTAGTAGCGGGCGATGGTCAGGCGCACGGCACTGCTGTCGGGCAAAGTAAACTGTTGTTGCACCAGGCCCTTTCCAAACGAGCGCGAGCCCACAATCAGGCCACGGTCATTATCCTGCAGGGCACCAGCAAAAATCTCGCTCGCACTTGCCGAAAACTCATCTAGCATGACCACGATCTCGGCATCTTGGAACTGTCCATTTCCGTCGCTCCACACTTGAGAGTCATCACGCTTGTAGCGGCCCTTGGTGTAGACAATGAGTTGGTTTTCGGGAAGGAACTCATTGGCCATGAGCACAGCCATCTCCATGTATCCGCCACCATTGCCTCGCAGGTCTACCACATAGCGTTTGGCGCCTTCATTCTTGAGCAGAGTCAACGCTGTCAGGAACTCGTCGTAGGTCGTGCGACCAAACTGGTTAACCTTAACATATCCTGTGGTCTTGTCGAGCATGTAGGCGGCATCGACCGACTTGACCGGAATGTCGCCGCGAGTCACGGTAAAGTGAAGTGTTTCTTTGGCAGTCTTGCGCTTCACACCCAGTTTCACCTTGGTGTTTTTCTCGCCGCGCAGGTTCTTCATGACTTCGCCGTTGGTCACCTTAGGACCCACAAATAGCGAGTCGTCAATCTCAATGATGCGGTCACCTGCCAGGATGCCCACCTTCTCGGCTGGGCCGCCAGGAATCACCTCGACAACATTGATAGTGTCGCCCAGCAACATGAACGAGATGCCAATGCCGCTGAAACTTCCGCTCAGTTCCTCGTTGGCTGCACGCATGTCGTCAGCACTGAAGTAGGTCGTGTGCGGGTCCAAATTTGCCAAGATTTGTGGGATAGACATCTCGATGAGCTGGTCCAAGTTGACCGTATCGACATAGCTATCGGCAATGAGATTGAGCAGTGTATTGAGTTTGCGGTCATTCTCGGCCACAAGACGGCGCCCACCAAACCGGCTTCCCACAAACAGTCCGATGACCACTGCAATGGCAATGGCCAGAGGCATCCACAGGAACGAGGGGCGCTGTTTTGACTTGTTAGTCATGGTGTGTGTCTAGATGTGAATATAGTGGAAAGTGTTGTCATTGTCTTTCACGAGTTGGACGCACTCGATGCCGGCGCGCTTTAGCAAGTCAACACCATCGGTAATGCGGTAATATTCGCCGAAGACCACACGGCGAATGCCCGACTGGATGATGAGCTTGGAGCACTCGATGCAGGGCGATGTGGTGACATAGAGTGTTGCCCCCGCGCTGCTGTTGTTGCTCTGAGCCACCTTGGTGATGGCGTTGGCCTCGGCGTGTAGCACATAGGGCTTGGTATGGTCGTCGTCCTCTTCGCAGATGTTCTCAAAGCCGACTGGAGTGCCGTTGTAGCCGTCACTGATAATCATCTTGTCCTTGACCAGCAGCGCGCCCACCTGACGGCGGCGGCAATAAGAATTCTCGGCCCATATCTGCGCCATGCGCAAGTAGCGGGCATCTAGCAATAGTTGTTTGTTGCTGTCCATAGTAACGTGGTCACGCATCACTCTGATGCCGAGACATGGAAGTTATATTTGAAACTCGAGCCGCCGACAAACTCACGCATGATGCTCGTGGGCGGAATTTCCTTGTCATCGACAGGGATGAAGTAGTGGATGAACTTGAGCAGGCGGTGAGCCTCGCTGTACTCGGGGCAATTCTTGGGTACCGAGGCCAAGATAATCTCGGCATGGGGACGAAGTACGGCAAATTCGATATTCAGCGCGGAGTTGAACATCACGTCGGCATTCTCCTGGAAGGGAAGAATCCACTTATCCTCGGCTTCGCACACGTTGGGCCACATGCTGATGGTCTCGCGCGCCGTGAAAGCCCCCTTGTTGTAGTCGCGGATGATGCGGCGCAACAGGCGGTTGTCGTGCGTGGGCACCCAGTTGTGGTCATCTAGCGAAATGCTTGTCATGGTCGAGACAAAAATCTTGAATTTCGACACGTCAGGAATTTGGTCAGTCAGCAGCGGGTTCAGCGCATGGATACCCTCAATGATGAGAACACTGTCGTTCTGCAACTTGAGCTTTTTACCATTATACTCCCGCTTACCAGTGGTGAAGTTATACTCAGGTATCTCAACACGTTCACCGCGCATCAAGCGCGTGAGGTGCTCCTCGAGTAACTTGTATTCCACAGCCTCGATATTGTCAAAGTCATACTGCCCGTTGGGCAACAGCGGTGTATCCACACGGTTCACAAAGTAGTCGTCGGTCGAGAATGACACGGGACGCAGGCCGCAGGCGAGCAGTTGAATGGACAATCGCTTGCAAAAGGTGGTTTTGCCCGAGCTCGACGGCCCAGTGATGAGCACAATGCGGATGGGCTTCTCGGGGTCGCGGAAGCGGCGGTCAATCTCTTCGGCTATCTGCACGATTTTCTTCTCCTGCAACGCTTCGCTTACCTTGATTAGTTCAGAGGCATAGCCCTTGAGGACGGCACGGTTCACATCGCCAGCATTCGACAAGCGCATGATGATGTCCCAACGCACCTTTTCGCTGAACATCTCGTAGGTGTGAGGCTGGTCAATCTTCTCGGCCAGAACCAGTGGATTCTTCTTGTCGGGAACACGAAGCAACAAGCCATCGCCATAACGCTCCAGCCCGAAAACCTTAAGGTAGCCTGCCGACGGTACCAACGGGCCATAATAGTAGTCAACAGTGTCGCCCAGCATATAGTAGTCGGTATATATCTGGCCACTTGACTCAATCAGCTTCACCTTGTCGATAAAACCGCGTTCGGTGAATACCCGCACAGCCTCCTCGGTTGTTGCCTCAAAGCGGCGAAATGGCATGTCTATCGTGACAATCTCGCGCATGCGCTCAGCGATGCGCTCAATGTCGTCATCGGTCAGCGGCTCGTTGGTGCCGCGCTTCTTGAAATTGCAGTAGTATCCGCCCGACAGTGGATGCTCAATAAACAACTTGCCCCCCGGAAAGACGTCGGTCGCCGCCTTGTAAAGAACGAAGCACAACGAGCGTACATACACGCGGTGTCCCGAGCCCTCGCGTGCGTCGAGGAACTCGACATCGCGATTCTGGAACAGACGAAACTTCAAGCCCTGTGAGGCATTGTTCACCTTGGCCGAGACAACAGGAAAAGGCAGATTGACCTCCTGAGCAAAATCCTGGTACACGTCGAGCAGTGACGTCCCCTCAGGGAAACTCTTGGTCACATTGTTGTTTTTGCAACGAATTTGGAGCATAATATCGAGCCTTAAAATAAGTTTTTGCAAAGGTACGAAAAATTGAATGATTGCCCGTGATATTTTTCATAATTTTTTCGCCTCCTTTCAAAAATGAGTTTCGCGGGTACTTTGCTACGTGCAAGGCCTGTAGGCATGAAGGTAAATGGATTCAAAAACTAGTCTTTTTGTGATGGCTTGGTAATGAGGCCCGAGTAGAAACGCATAGTCTTGCTGGGTGGGGCTAGGTGGGTCTGTCGCGGTGACCATGGTCGTTCGCCGACCTCGGGAGCAAGTTGCACGACTTGGGAGGCGTAGTGCTTGTTGATGAGATCAATGGTCTGCATCAGTGCACGTTGCTTGCCATGGTCCTCGGTGTCCCACACATTGAGTTGCACCATCGTGTCAGGCGTGAGACCGCTCACCATTACGCCGGCCTTGCGATAAGCCATGCCCTCGCGAAAGATGGCGTTGAAAGCAATCAATGCATAGTGTACGATGGTCATCGCACTAGACGACGGTGTGCGCAGGCGCATCTCGCATGAGTTGCTGTAGTAGGGCAAGTCTTCGCGAAAGCGGTCGCCACGCAGATAGGTGACGACAGTCGATGCTACCTGATGCTCATTGCGCAGACGGCGTGCAGTGGCTTGAGCAAAGTGGACAATAGCGTCTTGCACCTGGCGCCGGTCGGTGAGAACATGCCCAAAGGTGCGGGAGGTCATCAACGAGTTGTGCGCAATGTTCACAGGATCAACAGGTAGGCAGTCCTCGCCGCGCAGTTCTCGCTGGGTGCGCTCGACTGTGACCGAATATAAGGCGCGGATAAGCCCGGGCGGCATCTGGGCAAACTTATAGGCTGTATCGATACCGCGCCCAATGAGACTGGCTGATAGGCGCCTGCCGATACCCCACACGTCGGCAATGGGCGTGCGTCGCAAGATGATGTCGATTGCCTCGGGACGAACCAACCAGTAGATGCCGTCGGTGATGCGGCGGTCCTTCTTGGCTATGTGTGACGCAATTTTGGCCAGCGACCGGCTGGGTGCAAACCCTATGCTAACTGGCACACCCACAGAGCGGTACACCTTATTCACAAGCTTGGCGAGGAACTCGTGGTTTTGTTCCACGTCGTCATAGGGAGTGCGAAAGAAAGCCTCATCGACCGAGTAAATCTCCAGACCCTCGACCTCGCTGCCCATGATGCTCATGATACGGTGCGACAGATCGGCATACATGATATGGCGTGCCGAGAGCTGCACCACAATGTTTGGGTCGCAGTGTTCCTTGATTTGGAATGCTGGGCAACCCATGGGTATGCCTAGCGCCTTGGCCTCGTTGCTGCGGGCAATGACGCATCCGTCGTTGTTACTAAGCACCACGACAGGTTGGCCGTTCAATGCGGGATTGAACACCCGCTCGCACGACACAAAGAAGTTATTGCAATCAATCAGCCCGTACATAGCAAATTTACATGTTGCTGATTACAGATGTATCCCCCCAGCGCGGTGTATCATAAATTGTACTGTGGCAACTGTTATTACCACCATTATTATTGACACACCCTCTTAGGGGGACACAACTATAATCTAGAAAGCATTAGCCGCAACGCGACGTGCCGCAGTTGGTGCAGATAAGACAGCCCTCCTGGTACACCAGTGTTTCCTGGCCGCAATTGGGACAGGTCTGACCATTGGCTTTGGTGCCGTTGGGCAGATACTTCTTCAAGGCACGCTCAACACCCATCTTCCATGTGTTAATCGACTTGTTGTCGAGCTCCAGGCTAGCTACAAGCTTAAGCACCTGCTCGATGGGCATGCCATAGCGCAACACGCCCGATATAAGCTTAGCATAGTTCCAGAACTCGGGGTTGAACTTCTCGCTCAGGCCCTCGATGGTAGTCTTGAAACCACGTTTGTTAATAAACTGGAAGTCATAGCGCTTGACACCATGCTCGTCGGTGGCCTTGATAATCTTGCCCTTGTTGACCGACTTGGGGCAGAAGATGCCCTCGTCATCATCGGCGATACCAGTAAAGATCTCATAAGGACGGCCGTCAATCAGACCAATAAACGCAATCCATTTATCCTTATTGTTCTGGAAACGCACCACATCGGCCTCCAACTCTTTGGGACGCTTAAGGATATGCTCCTCCTCGGCCATGTAATGAGCTTGTTTTTCTTTCTCTTTTTTCTTGTCGTTCTCGCTGAGCGACACAAGCACACCCGTGCGTGAGCCATCGCGGTAAACGGTGCAGCCCTTGCAGCCGCTGCGCCATGCCTCGACATAGAGCTTACCTACCATCTCCTCGCTGATGTCGTTGGGCAAGTTGATGGTCACACTGATCGAGTGGTCTACCCACTTTTGCACATCGCCTTGCATCTTCACTTTGTTGACCCAATCGACGTCGTTGCTTGTGGCCTTGTAATAAGGTGAACGGGCGACGATGTCATTGAGTTGCTCTTGTGTGTAATCGCGGCGAACCTCGATGCCCACAGTATTCATCCAGGTGATGAACTTGGGGTGATAAACAATGAATTCCTCAAATGAATCACCATTCTCGTCTACAAGGTCAACATGAACGTCCTTATCGCTGGGATTCACCTTGCGGCGGCGCTTGTACACGGGTAGGAACACAGGCTCGATGCCGCTTGTGGTTTGGGTGAGAATGCTGGTGGTACCGGTTGGGGCGATAGTCAGGCAGGCGATGTTGCGACGGCCATGCTTCACCATCAGGTCATACAGCTCAGGGTCGGCCTCGCGCAGGCGGCCTATGTAGGGATTGTCTTTC
Source organism: Muribaculaceae bacterium (assembly GCA_016290765.1). Taxonomy (GTDB): domain Bacteria; phylum Bacteroidota; class Bacteroidia; order Bacteroidales; family Muribaculaceae; genus Sodaliphilus. Next base: position 1,020 of record JAEEVE010000136.1, on the reverse strand, counting down.
TCGCGCTGGGCATCGTAGATCTCAAATGCGCCACGTTCCTGTGCCATGACTACCGATGAGCGGTAGGCAGCCAGTGCCAGGGCGCGATGTACGCTTACCGAGAACTTCGTGGCTTCGTTTGTGCCGTAACGCAGGCCCATAGCGGCAACCATGTCGCCCTCGGCAGTAGTGCCTACGCCAGTACGACGGCCTTTGAGGGTCTTGGTGCGAATCTTGGTCCACAGATTCAACTCGGTCTGCTTCACCTCGTCGGTCTCGGGGTCGGTAGCAATCTTGGCAATGATGGTCTCAATCTTCTCCATCTCCAGGTCGATGATATCGTCCATCATGCGCTGGGCATAGCCAATGTGCTCACTGAACAAGTCGAAGTCGAAGTATGCATCCTTAGTGAATGGGTTTACAACATAGCTGTAGAGGTTCACAGCAATCAGGCGGCAGCTGTCATAAGGACACAGAGGAATCTCGCCGCATGGGTTAGTTGAAATGGTGCGGAAACCCAGGTCGGCATAGCAATCAGGCACCGATTCACGGGTAATGGTGTCCCAGAACAGTACTCCAGGTTCGGCGCTCTTCCAGGCGTTATGCACAATCTTGTTCCACAACTTCTGGGCATTGATCTTCTTCTCGTAGATGGGCTTGTCGCTGTCGATAGGGTACTTCTGCGTGAACTCGGCTCCATCGATGGCGGCTTGCATGAAGTCGTCGGTGATGCGCACGCTCACATTGGCGCCAGTCACCTTGCCTTCCTCAAGCTTGGCATCGATAAACGATTCGCTGTCGGGATGCTTAATGCTGACTGTGAGCATCAGCGCTCCGCGGCGACCGTCTTGTGCAACCTCGCGGGTCGAGTTGCTGTATCGTTCCATGAAGGGCACCAACCCCGTCGAAGTCAAGGCAGAATTTTTCACAGGGGATCCCTTGGGACGGATGTGCGACAAGTCATGGCCCACACCGCCACGGCGCTTCATCAGCTGAACCTGCTCCTCGTCAATCTTGATGATGCCACCATAGGAGTCGGGC
>JAEEVE010000008.1 GCA_016290765.1 Muribaculaceae bacterium | reverse complement strand
TGTTGCAGCCCGTCAACCTCAAGGATGAGGCATTTGTCACCGACTTGCGCGCACTGCGGGCCGACCTGTTTATTGTCATCGCCTTCAGGATGTTGCCCCAAGTGGTGTGGCAGATGCCGCCGCTGGGCACTTTTAACCTGCATGCATCGTTGTTACCCAAGTATCGCGGCGCTGCACCCATTAACTGGGCAGTAATGAACGGAGACACCACTACTGGCGTCACAACTTTCTTTCTCAAGCATGAAATTGACACAGGCGACATTATACAGCAACGTGCAATCGACATCAGTCGTACTGACAACGTCGAGACTGTGCACGATCGCCTGATGCTGCTGGGTGCAGGTATGGTCATCGAGACCGTCGATGCGATTATTGCCGGTACAGTGCACCCTATTCCACAAGAACAATTACTCACCGCAGGAGAGGAGCCCACCCCAGCGCCAAAGATTTTCAAGGACACTTGCCGAATCGACTGGTCGTGGCCCGCCGAACGCATCTACAACCATGTGCGTGGTCTTAGCCCCTACCCTGCCGCTTGGACTATACTCGGTGACAGTACTAGCCAACAGTGGAACATCAAGGTGTTTGAGACATCCGAACCCACACCGCTACCCTGGAAGATGCAGCCCGGCGAGACCTTTATCAACAACAAGATGCTTGCCATCGCCGCCAGCGATGCACTGATTGAAATCAAATCACTTCAGCCTGCTGGCAAGAAGCGCATGAGCGCCGAGGAGTTCCTGCGAGGCCTCAGATACGAAGGAGAGTTGCATGGTCTGAATACTTAATTCAAAGTTTTGAACTACAATTCCCTGTCATACATGCTCCTGCTGCCCATCATTGTGGCAGTATACTACTGTGTTCCGCGACAGTGGCGCAATGCGCTGTTGTTGCTGGTGAGCCTAGCGATGTACATGCTATGGTGGCCAGCTGGAATCCTAGTGTTGGCATGGGTGACAATGGCGAGTTACTTGGGCATCAAGCACTTCGGGCGTCAAAAGAGTCGTTCTCTTGGGACCCTGTGGAGCGTGATTATAGCTACGGCGTTGCCATTGTTGTTCTTCAAGTACTTGCAGCCGCTGAATGCCGCCATCACTGGCGCACTGCGCATCGAATGGTTCCTTGACCGCCACCATTGGGCGATTCCTGTGGGTTTATCATTCTACTCCTTGCAAGCTATCGCTCTGGAAGTGGATGTATGGAAAGGACGCATGAAACCAGCCACGACACTCATCAACCACGCGGCGTTTATGAGCTTTTTCCCCATCAATGTCTCAGGACCCATTGTGCGTGGCGATGAACTCTTGTCACGGCTTGAAAACAATAGCCAACCATTCGACCCCGACCTCGCATGGCGAGGTGTCAAGTGGCTGATTTGGGGCCTTTTTATGAAGGTGGCTGTAGCCGACTCATTCGCACTGTTTGTCAACGCAGTGGATACGCGCATTGACACACAAAATGGCCTAACCATCTTCCTCTCGGTGATGAGCTACACCATCCAGCTCTATGCCGACTTTGCTGGCTACTCGCTGATGGCGTTGGGCATATCGGCATTGCTGGGCTTCCGTCTGCGTGACAACTTCCGCCGACCATTGTTCTCGGTGGGTATCAAGGACTTCTGGCACCGTTGGCACCTGTCTTTGAGTACGTGGCTGCGCGACTACATCTACATCCCGCTAGGTGGTAGCCGCTGCGCAAAATGGCGCTCGAACTTGAATGTGCTCATCACCTTTGTGGTGAGTGGCTTGTGGCATGGCGCAGGATGGGCCTACCTCTTGTGGGGTGCTGCTCATGGTCTGTGGCTGGTGGTCGAGCGAGTGATACATTTTGACAAATGGTCACGCAACTGGCTAGTGCGTGTGCCGTTGTGCATGCTGACCCTTGTCATTGTGGCCTTGTTGTTCAGTTTGTTCAACCACGATGCGCCCACCTCGCTACACTTATTGCAGCGCATGTCGACCGAGTCGTGGACAAGCGGGCTATCGTTGTACCAGTCGGTAAACACTGTGTCGCGTGAATGGTCGATGATTGCAATGCTAACCATGATGCTGATCAAGGAAGCGCGCGACGAATTCTGCCCCACCCTGCTTGCCGACCGGCGCTGGGTTGAGGTGGTCTTTTATGCTGCGGTTGTGTTGCTGATTTTCACGTTCGGCGTGTTTGACCAGGGAGGTCAGTTCATCTATATGCGTTTTTAACCCGATGCCGCCATGAAGAGATTTGTATATAGTATTATCTCGCTGGTTGCCCTCGTCATCGTGGGCGACTGGGCCGTCGGTCGTTGTCTGCGCAATACGTTTGAACACACGCGTTGCGATGAGATAGGCCGGCAGAACTATATCTGCGACTAGGTCAACGCTGATGTCATCGTGTTGGGGTCATCGCGCGCTTTGCACCACTATGTGCCCTGCATCATCACCGACTCAACGGGCCTGTCGTGCTACAACTGTGGTTTTGAGAACGAGGGCATCGTGTTTCACTATGCCTTGTTGCGACAGTTGCAACAACGCTACCAACCACGACTGATCATCTACGAGCTGACCTACGACTACGATGTGCAATACCTCAGTTGGCGTCCCGCCAACCTCAAGCATCTGCACACCATGGCTGGCTTGTCGTGTCGCGACTCTATTCTGCGCAGCGTCGACCCCTGGGAACGAGTAAGCATGATTTCCAACATCTATCCATTCAACTCCCAAATCTTTACCACCTGGGCAAGCCGCAAGCCCACCACATATGATGCTGCTGATGTTGATCACGGATACATCCCCCAGTATAAGCAGATGCAACTTGAGCCTGAATGGACCTATCGCCCCATGAAACACGACGAAACCATCGACTCGCTCAAGGTGAACTACTTGAAGAAACTCATCGTCGAGAATGCTGGGCGGCTAATGGTGGTTGTATCACCGCGCTACCTCTCAACCGAACATGACATCTTCGGCCAGGTTGAACAATTGTGCCACGAGCATGGCGTACCGTTTGTCTGCATGATTAGTGACCCGGTAATCACACACGACATCACAATGTGGGACGACGACGGACACCTCAACCACAAGGGTGCGTTAGCATTTACACGACAACTTATCCCGCACATTAAACAACAACTTAACCATAACACAAAATGAAGAAGTTTTATTTTACAATGATGGCTGCCGTGTGCTGCCTGGCACTCGTCAGCTGCGGCGATGACGAGCCCACACACATTACCTATAAGAGCGTTGATCTAGGTCTTAGCGTAAAATGGGCAACAATGAACGTGGGTGCCCTCAAGCCCGAAGACCACGGCCAATTGTTTGGCTGGGCCGACTCGACCGGCTCGCACAAGAAGTTTGACAACATTACCATCAGTTACCGCCAGGACGGCAACTTCGAGACAACGATTGTCAACTGGAATTCGGTTTATTTTGGCGGGAAGTCACCATTGACCAACATCAGCGGCACAGAATATGACATCGCCACCTATCAGTGGAATGCCAACTGGCGTATGCCCACCCTTGACGAGTGGAACGAATTAATTAATCGATGCACCTGGTCGCTTGAGACCAATGCCAACGGAACAGTCTCCTATCGCGTTACTGGCCCCAACGGCAACCATATCATCCTGCCCATGACAGGCATCCGAGCAACCAGTGAGACCGAAAGCGGACGCAACACCATGGGATACTATTGGACCTCAGAACTGCTGCCCCAAAGTCAGCAAGCAGCCGAGCACTACGAGAGCACAGTGCCTTGCGCCGCCTGGTGCGTCAAGTTCACCGAAACCCAGCAGCCCGCGCTTACCACCGCCATCCGTTGCTACGGTCTAGCCATCCGCCCCGTCGCACGCTGATTATCAATCTTATCTCCATGAATAGGAGCAAGCCCAATGTTTGTTATTGTAACTCAAACATTGGGCTTTTCTTTCACATTACTCGAGGCGTGCAATTGCTAGGGTGAAGAGTGAGACGGTGGTGCCAGGGATAGTGAGCAAGGCACGGGCACAGGCCTCGAGTGTGGAGCCAGTGGTGACGACATCGTCGACGAGCAAAATGTGGGTGTTTTCAAGGTGTTTCGCCTTCTTACTATTGAGGGCATAGGTGCCCTGGACATTGATCCAACGGTCGGTGGCGCCGCGACGGGTCTGCGATCCATGGGCTCGGGTGGACTTCAAAGCCTGTACGACAGGGAGTCCGAGGGTCTCTGCCAAGCCATGTGCCAAATAGTCACTCTGATTGTAGCCTCGTTCGGCAAGTTTACTAGGGTGAAGCGGTACGGGGACAACGGCTCCAATGCCATCAAAGAACCCGCTGGCACTTAAGTCATGGGCGGCACGGGTGGTGAGCCATTGCCCCATGCGTGGCATATTGCGGTACTTGATATCAAACAGGATTTGTGCGTAGGGACTGGTCTTCTGGTAATAGAAATAGCTGGTGGCGCGCTCGATGGGCACTTTACCGGCAAAAAGTTGTTCCATGGTGTTGAATTCCACATCCTCGAGGTGCGTGCGCGGCAGTGCCACTAGACAGGAACGACAGATGTGCTGCTCGTCGGCATGCAAGGTGTTGCCACACACCGGACAGATGCGAGGCATCAGCACATCGGCCAGGGCACGCCCCCACTCAGTCAGTTTGCTCATCGTCGGGGATGTTCATGGTTCGGCATACCTCGTCGACGCAGCGATAGCACAGGTCGGTCTCAAAACCGCGAGATGCGGCGAAACGCAGCAGTGCTGCACGTGCCAATCGTGGCTCGCGACCCGCCAATGTGCGCGCTTTGCCTTGCAGCAGGTGTAGCAGCGTGTCGCGCGACGATTCCTCGTCAAGTTCCTCGTCGAGCGCCTGCAAAATGACGCTCGACGAGACTTGTTTCTGTCGCAAGGCATGGGCAATCTTCACGCGTCCCCACCCGTTGAAGCGCGCCTTGTCGCGCACAAAAGCACGGGCAAAGCGCTCCTCGTTCAAGAAATTCTCTTCCTTGAGCCGCTGGACGATGCGGTCGGCCTCGCCTAGGTCAATGCCCCACCGCTGCAGCTTTCGGCGCATGTCGCTCTCGGCCTGCTCGCCACGGCTACACAATGCAGCCAACCGCGACAATGCCTGTTCGGAAGTTATTTGAGCGCGTTTTTCCACCACTTGCGGGCTTTCTTGTCCTTGAGTGCAGTGGCTTGTCCTTTGACCCACTGGGCAAATTGCTCGTCCTCACTGAGGAACGTCTGGAAGTGCTGAAACACTTGCGTGGTGTTGTTAGCCTTGAGCCAGTTGAGCCACAATGCGGCATCACGGCACATCATAAGTTTCTCCCACCGCATGAAGCCATTACGCAATTGCTCGACGGTCTTGGGCGGCAAGGCACCCTTGTCGAGGCTTTCCAGATTCTTGTTAAGTTGGTTCAGCCACTCGTCGTTCTGCTTGGCGACGGGCTTGGTGAAGAAGGCGACAACTGCAGTACCAGGGCCGAGCAGTTGAGGTTTGCCGTCTTCGTAGAACTCATCGTCCTTGGAACTGCGGTTAGGCACACCATTGTGACGGGTCACTTTGTGTTTGACCTTGTAGGTTGGCTCGGCTGCAGGTACAATGTTTCCCGCATTGTCAAAGGTGTAGTGGTAGATGATTGCACCTTGCTCTTCGATGGATGTCCCGCCGTTCTGTCCCATATAGGCAGCGTAGTGATGCTCGACATCAAAGCCTTGCGCCGAGAACTCTAGTTCTGATGAGCGTGGATTGTATTGGAAATGCATGTCGCGCGGAGCCATGAACGAGCCGTCACAATACATCATGTCTTTTTCATGAAAAGCCAAAATGCCGTCGATGATGCCTGGCTCTTGCTTGTAGGTGACCACATAGGTCTCGTCGAAGCGCATTTCTTGTTTGTCATACTTCACGTCGAGGCGTGCGCGTATAAACACTTTCTCACCCATGGGAATACCCTTGAGGTCGCTGATTGACACTTCGGCACGGTCCAGCACTTCGGGCGTGGCACAGACAATGCCTTGTAAGAACAATGCCTTCTCATTACCCTCGAGGGTCTTGCCTTTTTCCAACATCTCCACGCCATTGACGCGGCAGATACCGGGCTTAGCTTGCGCCGCCATGGCGACCATGACAAGTAGCAGTGATAGGATAGATAATTTTTTCATAATTCGAATATTAAAGATTTTCATAGGGCAGCATGGCGAGCATCTGACCGAACTTCTTGGCACCTTCCTCTAGTTGCTTGCTCACCATGGCACGCAAGAAGAAGGGGAGGTCGAGCTGAAGCGATGCCACACTGTCGGTCTCGGTCTCGCTGACTGGCGTTAGTTCAATCAGCAGGTTGAACTTTACAGGTGCCTGTGCCGCAGTGAAGACGATGCGATTGGGTGCCTGGCTCTGCTCAGGATCGACCGCCAGCTTCAGCGGTCCCATGGGCGAGTCAATACTGATACTGTCGGTGTCAAACTGCACCTTTTCGATGTTGGCACGTGCCTCCTCGGGCAAGCGGTCCTTGTTGGCTTCGATTTGTGCCTGAAAAACCGAGGGATTGCTCAGTTTCTCAAAAATCGTGTTGATGTTGTGGTTGATGCGCTGGGCATCGCTTTTGTAGGTATCCAATTGAATATTAAATTATTAAATAAGTAAGTAAAGTTCCCTACCCCCTAAAAGGGTGTGTATCATGTTGTTCCCCCATTAGGGGGCTAGGGGGACAGGACAGCACATTAGGGAGCCAAGGGGCCCTGATTGGGAACCCAGTTGGCGGGATCTTCGCGCCACTGTTTCAGGGTCTCGACATCGCTGGCCTTGATATAGTTTGCTTTCACTGCAGCATCGACCATAGCGCTATAGTTGCTGATGGTAAGCAACTCGATTCCAGCCTTTTTGAATGCTTCGGCAGCCTGCGGGAACTCATAGGTAAAGATGGCGACCATGCCAATCACCTCGGCCCCAGCATCACGCACGGCTTGAGCAGCCTTAAGACTGCTCTTGCCCGTCGACACCAAATCTTCAACAATAACCACCTTTTGGCCAGGCTTGATGTTACCCTCAATAAGGTTTTCCAAGCCATGGTCTTTGGGAGTAGAGCGGATATAGACAAATGGCAACGACAACGTGTCGGCGACAAGCGCCCCTTGGGCGATGGCACCCGTGGCGACACCGGCAATCACCTCGGCCTCGGGGTAGTTCTCGGCGATGAGTCGCGACAGCTCAACCTTGATGAAGTTGCGAACATCGGGATAGGACAACGTCTGTCGGTTGTCGGTATAAATGGGTGAGTTCCAACCCGATGCCCATACAAACGGGATGCTGGGTTGCAACTTGATAGCGCTGATCTTCAGCAGTTTCTCGGCTAATAATTGGTCTAAATTTTTCATGCTAGTCTCTTGTTTCGTTGTGAGAGTGCAAAGATAGTGATTTTTGTCGCTTTCTCAAACAGTTGCTAGTCGAAAAGCGCTCTTTTTAGTTTTTTTCAAAGAAAATGTTGTACCTTTGTAGCCATGGAACATGGAATGTTGATCACTAGCCTGCAGAACGAGCGGATAAAACGAATGGTGGCACTAGGGCAAAAATCATCGCTGCGTCGCAGCGAGGGTGTGATTGTCGTTGAGGGACGCCGCGAGTTGGAGCATTGCCTTCAATGCGGTCATGAGGTTGTGGCGGTGTACCACTGCCCTGCGCTGCTTGACTCCACGCCAGCCTGTGCCTGCCCGCACTATGAGGTTACGCGCGAGGTGTATGAGAAGATAGCCTATCGCGGCAGTACCGAGGGTGTGATTGCCGAAGTGCGTCCCCGCCAATTGACGCTCGATGACCTTCGACTGGGCGAGCAGCCTCTGATGATCGTGCTTGAGGCGGTGGAAAAGCCTGGCAACCTTGGCGCAGTGCTACGCAGCGCCGATGCTGCCCATGCCGATGCCGTGGTGGTGTGCGACCCACTGACCGACCTGTACAATCCCAACATTATCCGCAGTTCGATTGGTGCCATATTCACCGTACCCTGTGTGGCTTGCACCTCAGAAGAATGCATTAGCTATCTGAAAACCAACAATATACAAATTCTCACCGCCCAGCTACAGGACTCGCTGCCTTATTACGACACCGATATGCGCTGCGGCACCGCCATCGTCATGGGCACCGAGTCTACCGGGTTGACCAATCAATGGCGTGCCGCTGCCGACCGCCATATACGCATCCCCATGAAAGGCCAGCTCGACTCGCTCAACGTGTCGGTTAGCGCTGCTATCCTGCTATTTGAAGCCGTCCGCCAGCGAGAGAAGCGTTAATTGACTGAAGAAAAAGGGCGGTTTGTTGAAAATGATGGTTTTCCTTGCCTCAATCAACACATTTTGATTATTTTTGTGGCCCATTTTTAGCATTAAAAACATAAACCTTTAGCAATTAACATCTTTATGACAAAAAAGACTCTTGCTGTGCTTGCCTTGATGATGCAAGTTGTCACCATGGCATCAGCTGCTCCAGTGTCTGTAGATCAAGCCCGCAATGCCGCTGTTGCTTTCTTACAACAGAAACAAGCCATTCTTCGCTCATCAGGAGCGGCGGCAATCGCTTCCACGTTGCAAACCGCTGACGACCAGGGATACTACTATGTGTTTAACATAGGCAATGACAATGGTTTTGTCATCGTCTCGGGTGACGACCGCACTAACCCCGTCCTCGGCTATGCCACCGAGGGCCGTTTCGATGCTTCTCGCGTACCTGTGAATATGCAGGAGATGCTCGACAACTACAGCGCTCAACTTAAGGCGCTGGCTGTCATGAGCGACGTAGAAGCGGCTACGATGCTTGCCGTACCGCGCCGCGCTACAGTTGTCGACACCCGCAACTCCATCGCACCCATGATTTCGACCAAATGGGATCAAGCAACGCCCTATTGGAACCATTGCCCGCAGTTCATGAACAGTGACAATGAGGAGGATGGCTACGAACTGGCCTACACGGGCTGTGTGGCGACAGCCATGTCCCAAATCATGAAGTTCTATAACTGGCCCGCCCAGTGCACACAGACCATCCCATCCTACACTGTAACCTACTACACTGGCTCCTATGGAGAGTACGGAACATTTGATACCGACGCGCTCGAGCCAATACAGTTCGACTGGGCACACATGAAGGACAACTACAATGGCTCGGAGGACGAGGTCTATACCGATGCCGTATCGTGGCTGATGCTCTATGCCGGTTGTGCCGCCCACATGCAGTATGGCCTATCGGCCTCTGGCACCAGCGACCCTTATATTCCCAAGGCATTCAACAACTACTTTGACTACGACGCCCAACTGGTCTATCGCAGCGATTATGACCAGCCCACTTGGGAGGAGATGATCTATCAGGAGCTTGCAGCCGGTCGCCCCATGATTTACAACGGCCGCGCCGGCAGTGGCGGTGGCCACTCGTTTGTATGCGACGGCTATGAGTATGGCGACTACTACCACATCAACTGGGGTTGGGGTGGCATGGGCAACGGCTACTTTGTACTGTCGGTGCTTAATCCTCATGCCGCCGGCATCGGAGCTTCGAGCAGCGCCGAGGGCTACAACATCGACCAGACAGCCATCATCGGCATCAAGCCCGGGTATAGCGGGCAACCCGAAGAGGTGAGCCATGTGCTAACGGTGTTCAACATGTACTATTCTGGAAGTCGAACCATCTATAATGAGGGCAATGGCTTCTCTTTATACAAAAACAGCAGATACATCAAGGTAACCGCTGAGGACCATATCGATGACGGCACCAAGTATAGGCGTGGCATCGCCCTCTATGACAGCAATGATAACTTCATTGAGCTCATCATGAGTTTTGACTATTATTCAAGTTATGTGTCAGTTACCGACAGATGGCCTTCGGATACAGATAAGGACTATCATTACTTTGCTAAAAATGTCCCTAACGGCACCTATAAGATTAAGCCAGTGAGCATGGCTCAAGGCAGCGACGAATGGATGCCTATGCTTGAGAGCGACCGCTATTATGTCGCAGTGAACATCACTGGAGACATCGCTACAATTGTCGACCACCCCATCGTCGACCTACAGAGCACCAAGTTTGAGTTCACTGGTGGTGAGAAGGTGGGCACCGCCGAGCAGTGCCATGTGACAGTGAAGAACAACAGTGCCGACCGCTACAGTGGCAAACTCTACTTGTTTGTTGACAACGAAAACATTGACGAGTTCGGCGAGTACACTACAACGGTCGAGGCCGAGATTCCCGCCAACGGAGAGAAGGTGGTAACATTCAATTTCACGCCACAGAACGCTGGAACCAAGAGTGCACATCTATCGACCCACGACAACACCTGGAGTACCAGCATTCCTGGCACCGGTACAGTGACTATCGCACCAGGAACAAGCACCGACTTTGATGTCGCTGACCTTTCGGTGGTCATCCAAGCCGAGAATGCCGTGGGCAATACCATCTATGACAGCCACGCCCACTTCAGCGCCACCATCACCAACAATGGCACCACCGAGTACAATAAATACATCCTTGCACCCCTATTTATTGTTCAGGACGACGGCGCTAGCATGGTATCTTATCAGCAGAGCAATGTGTCGATTCAAGCAGGCGAATCGAAGACCTACTACTTTGACTTTGACAATCTCGCCTTCGGGTCGACCTACGCCATGAACATCTATGCCCGCAACAATGTGCCCATGGAGGAAGACGCATCACACGTTGACAACATTGTCAAACCCGGTGAGTCGGTCTACTACGACATCCGTCCGGGTATTATCGTGTGGACCACCGATGGCCAGCGCATGGGCATTCAGCCTGTCGAAGGCTATGAGGTGCCTGATGAGGCTGTCGCAGTGAGTTTGGAAGGCCTCACACTAAGCAACATCACACCCAATGCCAACCCAAACACCATCTACCTGCTGGACGAGAGCCAGACGACGCCCACTAGCCTTAATGGCAAGAACATGGTTAAAGGCCAAAACGCCCAGGTCATCGTGCTTGAGGATGGTTACCCCTACTTCGTGCCACAAAGTGTCAACGCCGCCCAGATAACCTACAACCGAACCTTCACACAGGCTCGCAAGGCCGACGAACGCACCGCCTGGAGCACCATGGTGCTGCCGTTTGCACCCACCATGGTGCAGATTGATGGCCGCACACCGACCTTGAACACCGACTATTGGACCTACAACTTCCCCCACGAGGAGGATGGCGAAGTGGTGTTTGACGTGGTGAGCTCGCTCGAGGCACATGTGCCCTACCTCGTTGCCGTTGCCGACGGCAAGCAAATGACGGGCAAGGTAATGAGCTGGAGTGCCACCAATGTCACCCTCAAGTCCGACCCCATCGCCATGACCAGCGGCGAGAATTATCTGATGACAGGCACTTACCTGCCAATGAACAAGGCAGGCCTCTATGCTATGGATGCTCAAGGCTCACGCTTCGTGCTTAAGGAGTCAGCCCAAGCTGTGGCACCATTCCGCGCCTACTTCACCACGTTGCAGGCCGTCGAGGCAACCGAGATTCTGTGTCCCGGCACCACCGAGGTTCAGCCAAGTTATGCCCGTGGTGATGTCAACGGCGATGGAAAGGTCGACGTGACCGATGTCAATATTCTTGTCAACATCTTGCTGGGCAAGGAGAGCGCCGACAGCTATGATGGCCGTGCTTACATCACCGAGGGCGACACCACCATCGATGTGAGCGACATCAATGCGGTGGTCAACATCATGCTCGGGAAAGAATGATTCAATGCATCATGCACCAAAGCAGCCTGGCAGTTTTGCCAGGCTGATTTGGTTTTAACGTGAATGATGAATTACTTGATGCCTAGTTGCTGCAGAATCCAGGGAGCGATGGCTGTCTGCGCGATGGAGTCACGACTGCCAGGGGTGACACCGGCACCGTAGGCAATAAGGATGGTCGTGTCCTGGCCGCTGATGAAGCCGTGGGTACCACCACGCTTGGGCTCGACGACATTGCCTGTGCGGGTGTTGGTGACCGAAACACCCACGATGGGTTCCAGCGCCAAGGCAACAAGGGGATCGGCACCCTTGGCGGTGAGTTCTTCCTTCTCAACGACTCGGAACATGGCACGCTCACGCTCGGGTAGGTTGTCGAGCAAACGACGCACACGGCGCAGGGTCTTCTTGTCATCAGCCTTGCGCAGATAGAGGAAACTGGTGTTGCCGCTGCTGTAGAAGCAGGCCTTCCAGTCGCCACCGGGCTGCTCGCTGAGCAAGCCATCGCGGGTGAGCCACACATTGGGACTGAGTGTCTGATAATAGTCACAGAAGCCATGATCGCCACAAACGATGACCATTGTACTGTCCATGCGCCCCGTGAGGCGCAGGTTCTCGATGATGGTGCCCACAGCATGGTCGCAACTGGCCATGTCGAAGTTCAACTGCTCGCTGCGGGTGCCCAGCGCGTGCTGACTGTAGTCGGTGGTAATGAGGTGGATGGTCATCAACTGCGGCTGGTAGTGGTTCATCAGGTAGTTGGCCATAGCGGCAGTGCGTCCGTCGCGTTGCAGCGACCCCGCCTGGTAGGTGATGGTGTTGAGTTTGCCGCAAGCGTTCTGCTCTAGCTCGTCGAGGATGCCCGCTGGTGTGCACCACGGCTTGATATACTCCATCTGGTCGCAACTGTAGTCGAGCGACCAGAACTCTGGCACATTGTAGTCAATATAGGGCGCCCCCGTGGACACAGGCCAGAACAGCGAGGCAGTCTTCATGCCCGCCTCGTGGGCGCGCTGCCAGATGGTGGGCACAGCGATGCTGTCGGCCCACCAGTAACTAATGCGTGCGGTGTCTTTGTTCCACAAGAAGGGACGGTTGTAGTAGATGTGATGCTGTGCCGGCGTGGCTCCAGTGACGATGGTGGTATGCGAGGGATAGGTCTCGGCGGGCGGTATGCCCGTGACACGCTGGACACGCAACCCGTCGCGGCTCATCATCTTCAGGAAAGGTGACGGCATGAGCGGGTCATCGACCATCTGGCCACGCAAGCCGTCGATAGTGATAAGGATGACATACTTGGGCTGCTCGAGCGGCGCCGCAATGGCCGTGGTAACCAGCGCCATAGCCATGGCTAAGAAAAAAGTCAACTGCTTCATTATTCAAAGGGTGCGACGTCCTTGGTGCGGGCATTGTCGGCGATGACGCGATTCATGTTGTGGGCGATGGTGACGGTCATAGCCTCGGCATCAATGGTGAAGTCATCCATGCCGCCATTCAGGGGAATGAATGAGGGTATCCATGCCTGGGTATACTCGGCACCGTTGCTGGCATGCGCTGCCTCAACCTCACAGAGCGGCAGACGGATGCCCAGGTCGGCGGGACGGCGACCCTCGGCAAAGAAAATCTCCTGGCGCATGAGATAGAGCATTTCAAGCGCACTGTTGTGGTCAGTGAGCGCATCGATCATCTCTTGCGTCACCGATGTGCCTGAAATATAAGGGATATTGATGAGCATGGGCGGACGGCGGTCAATGATGAGCCCTGAGCGCAAAGGATCGTTGGGTGAGGCCTGGACGCGATAAGCCGGATCATTTGGGAAGACTTTGAGGCCGCCATTGTAGCGTCCCTCGAGCTGGTCATTGATGCCTGTCTGCACAGGGCGTGCCTTCACTAGGGTCAACAGGGCGGTGAGTTGCGCCTTGGTCTCACTGAGGTTGCCACCTGCCAGTGCAGCCTCGGCAAGGATGAGGTAGTTCTCCTCGGCCTTGGCTAGGGTAATGGGACACTGGTCGTTACTGGTCATTTGATAATACTTCGGGTCCAGATAGTCGAGACGCGGCAGAGGCTGGAACCAGTCACTCCAGATGGCCTCCTGGGCACGGCTGACCACACCATTCTTGCTGTCGAACTGCACCTGATGCAAGAGGTTGGGTTGCAGCGACAATGCCTGGTTTGCATGGGTCACAGCCAACTGGCGATCGCCCAGTCGATGGGCGGCACGAGCAGCAAGGGTGTGGACAAAGGCACGGTCCTCATCGCTCTGCGCCAATGGCAGCGCCTGCTCCAGCACCTGGAGGGCGGCACGCAGGTGGTCATCCCACTCCACGGCGGGACCACCATTCTTAGTGGGCAAAGCACGGAAGAAATCGCCCGCCAGCAGGTGAGAATAAGCCTTGACCCAAAGCAAGTGGAAGCGCTGGGCATCGGTGGCCTTGGCATCGGCGGCAGCCACCGTCGTCAGGCCATAGTCGGCCATCTCACGCAGGGCTCCCACATGGCGCTGCAGGGTGGTCACGTCGGCATCGTTGTAGAGCAACTGTGGGATGTCGAAGACCTTACTCGAGCGGGTGTAGTTGTTGAAGTAGTTGTCCGAGAGAATCTCCATCAGCTCGACAAAATCACTCATGTGCAGGGCCAACTCCTTCTCTGTGCCGTTGACCCAAGTTTCCATGGGATTATCTGAGTGCAGGAATGCGTTTTCGTCAACATTGGGGTTGATGATGTCATCAGGGGTCACCAGGTCACAACTGGTCACTAACATCATGATCATCACAATGGGAATATATTTCAGTGCCTTCATTTTCACGATTTATTTTCACTAATTATCGAATAATCGAGTTTTTAATGGCTGATTATTATTAGAAACACACTTTTGCTGTAAAGACATATTGGCGGGGCTGACTGTAGCTGCTGTAGCTGAGGCCGCCAGTGGCGACTGCACCCTGGGTGCGGGCACCGCTCAGCACCGCCTCGGGATCGACACTGCTGCTGGTCCACGACAAGGGGTTGTAGATGTTCAATGCCAAGTTGAGCGAACGCACGAAACGGTTGAACTGGAAGGTGTAGTCCACACCGATGTTACGAATCTTGACGAAGTCGGCCTTCTCTACAAAGAAATTGGTGAAGTTCAGCCACGACTTGGCCTGCGTGGTGCCAGCCAACGCTGCCTCGGGGATGGCATCATCCTTGATGCCCTTGGCAAAGCGGAACTGGCGGTCAAACGAGTGGACGTATGCCCCCGCTTGATAGTCGCCCATGAGGGTGAAGTTCAACTTGCGCCAACGGGCACTGAGCGAGAAGTTGCCGTAATACTTGGGCATGGTGCGGCCCAGGTCTTGGTTGTAAAGTGTCTCCTTGATGGTGCCGTCATCGTTGAGCGTGGTCTTGGTGCCGCGCAAGAAGCCTACCGACTTGCCCTCCTCGACAACCGTCACGATGGTTCGCGATGAGAATCCGCCGATGGCAAAAGGCACAACTCCACCAGTCGACTGCACGATGTTGTCGTTGGTGTTGAACGACGCGCGCACATTCAAGCCCCAGTCGCGAGTGTTGACAATATTCACACCGACATAGGTCTCAAAGCCCTTGTTGCGAATCTTGCCGATGTTGGCCAGATAGGAACTGCTCTGTCCCGACGATGGCAACGTGGGCACATTGAACAGGGCATTTCGTGTCAAAGCGTAGTAATAGGTCAGGCCTAGGTCAAGAATATTGTTGAAGAAAGTGCCTTGGAAGCCAATCTCGTGCGAGTGCTTCTTCTCCGGTCCCAGGTTGGGGTTGCCATTCTTGCCAAAGGTGTTGGCCTGCTGATCCAGGTAAGAACTCACATCGATGGTACGTTGGTACTCAAACGCTGGGGGATAGCTACCCGCCACACCATAGTTGCCCATGAGTTTGAACGAGTTAATCCATCCGTCATAGACCAAGTTGCGCATCCAGGGCTCGTCGGTAAGGATGTAAGACAACCCCACCTTGGGATAGAACTGCCACCCCACCTGCTCACCAAAGGCGGTGTTATAGTCCATGCGTAATCCTAGGTCGATGTAGTAGCGGTTGCGCCACCCGAAGTTGTCCTGGATGTACACACCATAGTTGTGCAGATAACTCAGCCACTCATCGGCATAGATGGTGCCAGCACCAGTCATCACACGAGCGCCGTCGCGCACGTTCAGGCCCTTGTAGAAACTCTGATGGTCGTGGGTGCTGAAGTACTGGAAGCCGGCGGTGAGGATATTGCTGTAGTCCTCGTCCTTGTAGTACTTCCACTGGCCGTTGAGTTCGCCCGTGATGCCATAGTAGTTGCGGTCACAGTTAGCGACACTGCCGGCATCGGTGGTGCCCTCGGGCTTCTGCTGCGTGTGGATGAGGTACTGGTTGGTCTCGATGAGTTTATCGGTGTTGTATCGATAGTCCACACCTATGGTAGCATGGAAGGTGAGGTTACGCATGGGCGTGTACTCCAGCTGCTGCGAGGTCTGGAAGCGCTTGATGCTTTCCTTGTGGTCCTGCAGCGACTCGGCCTGCGAGACAAACTCCTTCATCTTCTGGAACTCGTAGGGCGTAGCCGCGTCGATGTTGGCAGGGAAGTTGTGCAAGGCACCGTCCTCGCCCGTATAGGTGAAATTGGCGGCGGCACTGCCCTCGGCAAACCACAGGCCGGTGTAATAGCCCTGGTTGCCGTTGCGGTTGCGGCGGTAGTCCTCGGCGACAAAGCCAAACGAGTTGGTATACTTCAGCGGCTCGCACAGGGTGATCGCCGAGCCAAAGCGGATGTCATACTTGCGCTGCTCGTTGCCGTTGTGGATGAGCGTGCCCATGCTCTGGCTCATGCTTGCGCCCAGCGAGTAGCCCATGCGGTCGTTGCCGCCCGAGAGCGACAAGGCATAGCGCTGCTGGAAGCCCGTCTGATGCAGCAGCTCCCTGGTGCGGTCAAAATGATAGAATTGTGAATTGGCCACATCGGCACCCATCTGCACCGTTGCCGAGGCACTGAAACGCCCCTCGCCGTGGTTCTTGGTGAAGATTTGAATGACTCCATTGGCTGCATCCGAGCCATAGAGCGTGGTAGCGGCTCCACCAGGCACATACTCGATGTGGTCGATGTTCTCCATGGGTATGTCGCCGATGGCACCCGAAGCGGCTGTCTGGCCGTTGATGTTGCCATAGGCGTTGTTCATGACATTGAACAGCGACGAGCCCGTATTGAGGTTGTCGACACGCACACCATCTACATAGATGACGGGAGTGCTGTTGGTAAATGCCGATGACAAGCCTCTCGACTTGATCATCGATGTGGTCCCTGGCTGACCAGTGGTCAGGGTGAACTGCACATTGGGTAGTGCGTTCTGCAGCATCTGATCGATGCGTCCGGCACGCAAGTGCTCAAGGTCAGATGCCGAAAGTTTAGTGATGTTTGACGACAAACGTCGTTTTGATACTGCCCCACCCTGCCCAGTGACGACCACCTCGTCGAGCGTCTTGTCCCAGGCCGCAATTTGAGCGTCAAGCAGGGAATCGGTTTCCACAGTGGTTTCAACTTCGGCGCTTGCTCCTAGTGCTAGGAAGGATAACGCCGCACCCAAGAGGAAAAATTTTTGCATTTCAGCTAAATAAAAATGAAAAAACTCAACCAACTTAAATGTTGCATTCAGCGACATTGCAAATCGCGTGCCAAATGAGGGTAAAGTGGTCAGGTCCTGATCGCAGCAAGCCCTTGAGACCTACTTGAGCAAGTCAATCACCTCGTCGAGCGAGCCATCATTAGGACTGGGAGTGACACAAAGCAAATGGCAAAGCAACGGATAGATACACACGTTGCTAAAGGTGCGCTCGCGCGCGTAGCCCTGCTTGAAGTCGGGGCCAACGGCACGGAATGCCACCCACATGTCGCTGCAGGTGTGGTCAAAACCATGCGAACCGCGACTTGTCGCCTTGAGCGGCTGGTCGTCAAAGAACCACCCCACATCAGGCAGAACGATGATGTCGCTCATGTTCTTGTTGTTGCCATAGTTGAGATAAGCTGGCAGCTCACCCTTGCGCCACACACGGATGTGGTCGACACCACTCAGCGCCTTAAAGATGTCGTTGACATGTTTGGGTTTGGAGGCATTGATAAGCACAGGGAAGTCGTTCTCCATCGATGCAATCCACTCGGGGTTTAGGTAATCAGAAGGCTTTACTTGCCGCTCGGGGTGGAGCCAAGCCATACCATGGTCGCCAGTGACAATCAAGTTGATCTGTGCGGCATGAGGCAAGCTCTGTATTTGCTGCCACAATTGCTCGAGCAGGATGTCAAGCATTTCCATGGTACGACGCGTTTCATGGCTGATAGGGCCAAAGTCATGACCTTTAGAATCAGGGTCCTCAAAGTATGCCATCACCAGGTGGGGCCGCTCGGCCTCGGGCAGCGACAACAGGCGCAAAACCTCGTCGCAACGGCGAGAATAGGTGTAAAGCTCGGCCTGGGTATTGTAGTCTAGCCAATAATTGGCGTGGTCGCCCTGAATGGCCACGTCACTGCCCACCCAGAAGATGGTGGCCGTGGTCACGCCTTGTCGTTTGGCGGTAAGCCAGATGGGGTCGCCGCCGTAAAAATGTGCCTCTCGGCTTGTTTCCTTGCCCAACTTATAGACTTTGCCTGTGCCACGCTCGACAAATGTGTTGTTGATGATGCCGTGGTGGTCGGGCACCAGCCCTGTGGCGAGGGTATAGTGGTTAGGGAAGGTCTTGCTGGGGAACGAGGGGGTCATCACCGCCTTGACGCCATCACGCGCCATCTGGTTGAGGAACGGTGTGTCGAAGGCCTCGGGGTAATCCCAACGGAAGCCATCAAGCGAGATAATCACGGTGTAGTTGTCGCGGCTCACCGCCCAACTTGTGAGCGCCATAGCGGCAACTAAGAGTGTAAGGAAAAACTTTTTCATTTTTGTTTCAGTTTCATTACGAGCCAGATGACTGGCAATACAGCCGACAAAGGTACAACTATTTTTGGTTATATACAAAAAACAACCGCGCCTGTTAAAAAGCGCGGTTGTCTAGATGGTGACGGCTCAATTAGTTAGCCGGCACGTGCGAGAAGTAAATACCGTTGGCCAACTGCGGCGTTCCGTTGTGCGTGCCACGCACACCGATGACGCTCAAGCGGTCGCCAACAACGATGCCAGCAGTCTCCAGGAAGTTCTTGCGGTTGTCGCCAGTGGCACCCCAACCAGGATAGCATCCGTAGACATAAACACGAGTATCTCCCTCCTTGAGGTAGAGATTGCCATAGGTCGGGTTGGCAATTTCATCGATGACACCAGTAATCATGTAGTAGACATCGGCAGCATCTTCCTTGGCGAGGAACTCATCAAGAGTGACGGGAGTCACCACCTTGATTGCCTCGACATTGCCACTGACCATCTGCGGGTTCTCGCGATAAGCACCACGCTTACCAACGACGGTAATCACATCACCTACCTTAGCTCCCGACTCAATGAAGCCCTCAGCGCGGTAAACAAGTGTAGTGCCACTGTAGTCGCGGATATAGAAGCTCTTGCCTTGGCTGTCGCTACTATAGAGCTCGGTGATGACACCGGTCAAGCGATACTGGGTGTCACCCACCTCGGCAGCAAGGAAGTCGGCGATGGGAGCCTCGATAATGGCACCCTTTTGATGCAAGGTTGCAGTAGCTGTATATACCCTGCCATCATCGTCAGTAGTCATGAAGACAACCGATGCGTCGCGGTCGCCACCAGCATTGGGCTGCGCACGGAACGTCACAACTGGCTCAGCGCCACCGGTAATCGAAACCATTGACAACCAGTCCTGAGCCTCCTCGGGAATCTCGACCGAGATACCGTTGTTAGTCTTGCAGCTGAGGTTGACATCCACTTCACCACCCTCGAGCGGGAAAGTAGCGTTCTCAGGGTCATACCCCTCAACCTTGACGAGCGACTTCTGGATCTTAATGACAGTGACATTGACAAGTTCGACGGTGCTGCCGTAGAGGGTCTTCGGGCCCTCAACAGTAACGATGTCGCCCACCTCGATGCCCAGGCTCAAGAAATTCTTCTCGTTGCCCTTAGCGTCAAGTGTACCATAGATATAGATTTCACCTGTCTCATCAGCCAGATACCAGTTACCATAGGTGGTGTTGGCGATTGACTTGACGATACCAGTCACACGGTAGGTCTTGCTCTCGGGTCCGGCAATAACCTCGGCGCAAGTGGCATCGGTTACAGTTGCAAATCCCTGGAAGACAGTAATAGACTGACGCTTACCGGCACAAGTAATGTGCAGCACAGCCTGACGACCTTTCTCAGCCTCGGAAGCCGCAGGAGCAGTGAAGCTAACTGCCGTCTGGCCTGACTGTCCATTCATCGGGCTCACAGTGAGCCACTCGGGAACTTCTTCGGGATCAATCGACCATGCCTGAGTGGCGTTCACGCCAACCGAGGTCGAGCCACCGTCAATGGGGATGCCCACGCTAGACGAAGTGACCTGCACCTCATCGAAGAGCGTTTTGCTGTCGTCTTCGCTGCAGCTAGTGAGTGCCAACGAGAACAACGCGATAATCGCGGGAATGAAATATCTCAGTTTCATTTGTAATGTTGTCTTTATGAATTAGTTAAAGATATACTTAATTCCGATCGAAGCACTCCAGCACTGACCAATGGCCTTGTTGCGAACAAAGGTCTGGGTGTCGGCGTGGATCGACTTGGGTGTCGAGAAGGTGGGGAAGCCCTGTGCGTCCATACCCTCATACTTGAGGATGCGGGGATCAGAACCAATCTCGGGATTGAGATACTTGCTCACGCCCCAGCTCGAGTTGAACAGGTTGAGCACATTCTTGACATCGAAGCTCAGCTGCAGGGTGTGCTTGGCACCACACACATTGAACGAGAAGTCGTGCTTGTAGCTCAAGTCTACGCGGTGCACCCAGGGGCTATACAGGCTGTAAGCCTCGGCATACTTGCCCTGACGGCTGCTGAGGTAGCTGCTGTTGTGGACATAGTCCATAAAGCGAGTCTTGTCGTTCTCGCTGACGAAGCGGAACTCACCCTTGGCCACCTGGTCATCGGTGGGAACGTAGAGTGCGTCGTAGTTATAGCCATCACCATTCATGTCATTGCTCATCATGTAACTGTAGTTGTAACCACCGCGCCAGGTCTCATAGATGAGGCCATAGTAGTTACCGCTCTTGTCATGGCCTGTTGCCGAGAGCACGAAGCGGTCGGGGGTGACATACTGCGAGTTGTGCAGCTTGATGTGGTTGGGACCCTCGCTGGTGGGTACATAGGTGAAGGCACTCTCGGCGGCCGAACCCGGCATACCAGTGAGTTCCTTGTTCACCACGTGAGTGTAGGCAGCCATCAGGCTCAACCACTCGACGGGACGAGCATTCAGGGTCACGTTGGCACTCCAGCCATAACCCTTGTGGGTATTCTCGAGCACAAAGGCCTTGGTTCCTGTGCGGAAAGCAGGCAGATTCAACTGATTAGAGCTATAAATGGGGCGATTGTCTACACCATTGAAGCGAGTAAAGCCTTCAACACTCGCCATGCTCCAGTCGCTGATGGTGGTGCCGTAAACCGTCTTGTTGTAGATACCCTCTAACGTCACGCTGAAGGGGAAAGACACGGGGATATTGTAGTCCAGAGCCAACGAGCTCTTCCACACCATCGGCATCTTGTACTTGGGGTCAACAGCCGAGATAGAACCAGGCACCGAACCCAGCTTCGGGTCAAGGTGCTGGGGATAACCCATGTCGGCCAACTTCTGCTGCAGGGCAGCAATGGTGGCATGGCCATCGGCATCGGTCACCAGACCGCCTGCGAACTGGCTCATATCAGCATTCTTGCTGCTGAGTTGTGCCTGATATTGCACGAGACCACCATTGGTGGGCATGTTGGTGAAGAACACCAGGGGCAGACGACCTGAGAACAGGCCCGTTCCACCACGCAGTTTGATGCTCTTGTCACCCTTGACATCCCAGTTGAAGCCCACGCGCGGCTGAACAATCAGGTTGCTGTTGGGCCACTTGCCAGTGTCGATGTGGCGCACACCGCCCTTACCGTCGGGATAGTCGATGGCAAGAATAGCGGGGTTGGTCACCAGGTCGCCGTTGTTGAAGAACAGTCCGTCAACACGCAGACCATAAGTGAGTTTGAATTTGCGAGTGATGTTCCACTCGTCCTGGGCATAGATGCCGGCCTTATTGAACTGCACGCGTGCTGCAGGCTTGGCCTTGCCGTCAAAGCCATAGGTTAAGCAAACGACCTCGGGAATAGCGCCATTGATGAAGTCATCCACACTCTGATAACGGTAGTAACCTGTACCATTGCGCATATACTGGTTGTCGGCCATCTGGTGCTCAAACAAGATGCCACCCATGATTTTGTGATTGCCATAGTACCAGGTGATGTCGTCCTTGATATTCCAAATGGTGTTGTGCACAGCGTTGTTCCAAGTGAACAGCTCATAGCCGAGGGCCATATAGTTGTCACGGTTGCCATCTTCATCGGTCATGGTGATGTCAATGAAGGGGAACTCGCTGGAGTTGCTGGCACGAACGTCATCAAGCTTGGAGAAAGTGGCGAGGAACTGGTTGCTCAAGTTGTCGCCCAAACGACTGTTGAGGTCGAATGAGAACGAGTGCACCAGGTTGTCCATACCATACATCGAGTTGGCGAAGCTGAACGACTTCTGCGACACGCGAGCACTGGGCATGCGGGTGCCACCGTCCATCGACGAAGCGTTAGGATTCTGCCAGTAGCGGTTCTTGGTGTAGTTGTAGCGCAGAGCCAAGTGGTGGTCCTGTGTGATGTTCCAGTCCAGACGAGCGAGAATCTTGTAGTTGTTCTCATCGGCGGGGAAACTGGTGTAAGAACCCGTGTCGTAGCCATACTTATTCTTGACAAATTCGCTGACGCGAGCCAGATCGCTCAACTTGGTGCGTGACACATACTGGTCGGGCTTGGCAACACCATCTTCAGATGCCACCCATGAGTTGACGATACCGGGCTGCTTGGTCATCTCACCATTGACAAAGAAGAAGAGCTTGTCCTTGATGATGGGACCGCCCAGGGTGAGACCATAGGTCGACACCTGGAACTTCTCGCGGGCCTGACCAATCTGAGTGCGGTCGACAGCGTCACCACGCATGTTCTCGTTGCGGTGGTAGAAGTAAGCGCTACCGCGGAACTGGTTAGTACCACTCTTGGTAATGGCATTCAAGCCACCGCCGATAAAGTTGGTCTGACGCACATCATAAGGCGAAATAACGACCTGCATTTCCTCGATTGCATCGAGAGAGACAGGATTGCCACCACCAGGAAGGTTGTCGCTCAGACCAAAGTTGTTGTTGAAGTTTGCACCGTCGATGGTGAAGTTGGCGGTACGTCCATCGGTACCGACAAAACTCATGCCATTGCCGCCATAAGGTGAAAGACGTGTGATGTCGGTCAAACTGCGCGTCACATTGGGCAGGGCTGTAATCTGCATGTTGTTAATGTTGGTTGCAGCACCTGTCTTTTCAGTGACAAACTTGGTACCGACAGCCGAAACAACGACCTCGGTGAGTTCGTTGGCGATGCTGTTCATGTGCACGTCCAAGACGTAGGTCTCTGCGAGATGCAGCACCACATCTTCGACCACATGAGGCCGATAGCCGACATAGGTCACTTCAACACGGTACGGGCCGCCGGTACGCATACCCTGGATGGAGTAGCGACCATCCAAGTTGGTCACAGCGTTGTACTTGGTGCCCGACGGTGTGTGCACCGCCTGAATGGTAGCACCAATCATGCTCTCATCGTTCTCATCGGTCACCACACCCGACAATGCCGAGGTGGTTACCTGCGCGTTCAGGCCGAGTGCTGCACAAAGCATCAGCACCAGCGACCAAAACTTCATTCTCTTAAGCATTCTTGTTTGATTGTTAAAGATGAATATTAAGTAAAATTTTTGTTTTTAAGCACGAAATTCATTGATTCCTAGGCAAATCTAGGATATTTCGGAAAGATTAGCCCCAAAAACGGTGCAAAGGTACGAATAAATTGAGAATTGAGAATTGAGAATTGAGAATTATTTTCTACCATACTACATTTTCATCAAAGATGGTGAGAGATTCAGCTACATTCTACACGAACACAAAAGACACTAGAATGTCTAGAAAGTCTAGAACATCTAGTGTATCTAGAAAAAAAAGAGCCCCCATGTTGGGAGCTCTTGTGTTTGTTGAAGATAGGGGGTGAATTACTTCACAACCTTAACAACGTTCTGAGTGCCATCAGCAAAGGTAGTGACAACGATGTTCACACCCTCGAAAGCGCTGTCGGCAGCCTGGCCAGCAACATTGTAATACTTCACACCTGCAACAGCCTTGCCAGCGTTGATGTTCTCAACAGCAACCTCGGGAGCTTTGATCGAAGCCATGATGCACTCCTCGTTGACGAAGTCATTGTTAGCATAGTCGGTGTACTTCAGATAAGCCTTGATGTCACCACCCTTGAAAGTGTCATCAGCAGCAAATTTCATGCGAGCGACGTTCACGGGGTTCTTCTCAATCTTGATCTGGTCGCCACGATAAAGAGCGTTCGATAAGCCAATCACATAGTAGCCATCGGGGTGCATGTTAGTTCCCAGGTTCAGAGCCTGACGTTCCTCCTCAGCATCCTCGTCGTAGAACTTGGTGTCGTTGTGAGCAACGCAAGTGGCCACGCTCAGACCCTCGGGCAGATAGATGTTAATCTGCAGGTTGGTGAAGTTGTCGGTCTCATCCACGCGGTTCAGCGTAACAGCCTGGAACGATGCATCAGTCTCACCAGCGGCGATGGTGTAGCCCTCAGGAAGCTTCACGGTCGATTCGACATTGAAAGTCTCTGCGTAAGCATTCACAGCCAGCACTGCAAGACCTGCAACAAGTAAAGATTTAATCTTCATAATTAAAACGTTTTAAATTGTTAATAATTGTTAATAAAATTTTATTTTCGGTCTCTAAGTCCATTCTTGGCCTCAAAGTGCACATTGCCTCGGTTTTCCCCATCAAGCAAAATTATGACAAATTTGTCAATTTTACTTGATTTTCAAACTCTTAGCAAGGCACACGAAAAGTTTTCGCACTTTTCGACTACAATATTACGAACATTTTTTGAACTGACAAAATTTTCTTGAAAAATTTTATCTTTTTTTACTTTTTCTACCCGCACCTCAGAACACAAGTCCAAGGCAGGGAAGATGACACCGGCACATGATGGATTATCCCAAATATATATAAGGTGTATTACCCTTTGAACACACGTGACAACATTCGCCTGAAGTGACGATACCAGCCACGCGGAGCAACCTCGTCGGGCAACGGAAGAATGCGACCGCGGGTAATGCGCTGAGCGTGGCGTTCTAAGGCACGCTGCACGCTGTCAAGTTGGGCATCACAGCCCCTTGTTTTATGACTCGTTGCTTTGGCCATATAACCATCAAAATGCACGACAAAAGTACAATTTATTTCTAAAACCACCAAAGAAACGGTCTATTTTTAACTTTTAAAGCCCAACAACACGGACAAAAAACAGCCTGGCAGAAAATAATTCTCATTTCACACCCCTTAATTCTCAATAAATTTGTAACTTTGCAATTTGTAAAAAAGCGAATGTGACTATGTACGAACGCAGAAGTGTCTTCAAGCGCGGGGCAGAGTTCGGTCTGCCTATGGGCCTGTTCATGTCGGCCATCTCGGTAAGCTCGATCTTCGCCGACCGGCTACCGCTGTTGTCGTGGGTAGTGATCATCCTGCTCTTCGCCGGGCCCTGGATGGTGTGGCGCTACCAACGACGCTATTACATCGAAGAAGAGTATACCTCCGAATATGCCGCCCTGTGGATGTTAGGCATCTTGATGATTATCTATGGCGCTCTTATTACAGGGCTGGTGACATGGGGTGTGCTACAATGGGTGCGGCCTGGATACATCTACGAGACCACGCAGCATTTCCTTGAACTCTACAGCACAATGCCCGAGTTCAAGGACAGCGAGCTGTTGCAGGTGCTTCAGCGCGCCATCGACACCGACGCGTTGCCTACACCCATCGAGATGGTGATGAACATGTTCTGGCTAGTAACCTTCTCGGGATGCCTCATGAGCGCCATCACAGCTGCATTTGCCAAACTAAGAAACTAGAACGAGTCCCCCCTACCCCCTAAAGGGGGAATAACACTTAAATTCTCAATTAAGATAGAATGGACATATCAGTAGTAGTACCCTTATATAATGAGGCTGAGTCCCTGCCCGAACTGGCGACATGGATTGAGCGAGTGATGAATGAACATGGCTACACCTATGAGGTGCTCATGATCAATGACGGCAGCACCGACAAGTCGTGGCAGGTGATCGAACAGCTGCACGAGCAGAACCCGTGCATCAAGGGCGTGTGCTTCCGCCGAAACTATGGCAAGTCGCCAGCACTGAACACGGGTTTCGCCCGCACGCAGGGCAATGTGGTCATCACGATGGATGCCGACCTTCAGGACAGTCCTGATGAAATTCCCGAACTCTACCGCATGATTACCGAGGAGGGCTACGACCTGGTGAGCGGTTGGAAGAAAAAGCGCTATGATCCATTGTCAAAGACCTTGCCCACCAAGCTGTTCAATGCAACAGCGCGACGTGTGAGCGGCATACACAACTTGCATGACTTCAACTGCGGCCTGAAAGCCTACCGCAGCGATGTAGTCAAGCACATCGAGGTGTATGGCGATATGCACCGCTATGTTCCCTACCTGGCCAAAATCGCTGGATTCAAGAACATCGGCGAGAAGGTAGTACAGCACCAGGCACGCAAATATGGTGTGTCAAAGTTTGGACTTGACCGCTTTGTCAACGGCTACCTAGACCTGCTCACATTGTGGTTCCAGGCAAAATTTGGTGTCAAGCCGATGCATTTCTTCGGCCTCCTGGGCAGCCTAATGTTCCTGTTGGGCTTCATCGCGGTCATCGTTGTGGGCGCACTCAAGCTCTACAATATGTATGCGGGCAACCACTACACCCTGGTCACCAACTCGCCCTACTTCTACCTGGCGCTTACAGCCATGATTCTGGGCACCCAGCTGTTCCTCACCGGCTTCCTGGGCGAACTCATCACGCGCAACTCCCCCTCCCGCAACCACTACGAGATTTCCCAAGAACTCCTCTAGAATATTCACGAATTAGTTTTTATCACGAATTTTCGAATTAAAGATTTTTTGAGTTTCAATGCAAACATACAACTACATATACCCAGAAGAAACGAAGACACTTATCGGTCTTGCTTTTCAGTTGCACAATGAGCTGGGATGTGGTTTTAAGGAAAAAGTCTACCAAGATGCATTTGAGGTTCTACTAAAGGAGAATGAGATTCCTTATGAACGCGAGAAACATCTTGAAGTTGTGTTCCATGGGGTAACACTTCCACATGACTTCTACTATGACTTCTTGTGCTATGGCAAAATTGGCGTTGAAATCAAAGCGCTCACCGAAATCACAGGTGAATGCGAATCACAAATAATAAATTACATCCACGTAGGCAATCATCAATTAGGAATAATCTTTAATTTTGGGGCCGTTTCGCTCGAGAAAAAATTCTTCCCAAACAGGCCTCACTATCACAAAAAGAAATAATTTCTAATTCAAATAATTCGCAAAGAATGACAAAAACTAAAAATCGATAATTCGACAATTCGTGACATTGACTAATTCGAATCATGAAGCTAAAATTCTTGAAATATCAAATAATTCTTGGACTTTTCCTCTTGACACTTGTGGGGTGTGGAGAGGGGAGTTGTGATGATAACGGGAGCGCTGTGCCGCTTGCCTGGTTCTACGAATCGGGGACAACAAGCCGCGCCGCAGTGAGCAACTTGACCGTCAACGCCATCGGCGCACCTGGCGACACCATCTTGATCAAAAACAGCACCACGAACGAGCTTCACCTGCCGCTGCGCGTGAGCACCGAGCGCACCCTGTGGCGGCTCACCTTCATGACCACTGATTCCATCTTCGTGTCCGACACAATTACGTTTGCTTACCGCCCCATCGAATACTTCGCCAACGTCGAGTGCGGCGCCATGTACTACTTTGACCTCCAGCAGGTCACCACAACCCACAACATCATTGACTCGGTGCGCGTTGTCAAGCCCCGTGTGACGAATGTCGAACAGGTGAACCTACACATTTTTGTACCCAAAGCCGAAGAATGACCCAACGAATCATCACATATCTGCTGCTGGCCCTCGTGTCGGTCGTGGCATGGGCGCAGGACACCACTGCCGTCAGCACTGGCCGTCACATCACGCCTGTGCGCCCTAGCACCAATGTCGTCAAGCAGCCCGGCAAGGACGTGAGCCCCGAACTGATCGAGCAGTACATTAGTGGCGACACACTCGCCGCCGAGCGCAAGGCGCGCGAAGACTCTATCCGTCGCAGCTACCCTCGCTATCCCCTAGCGACCTCGCTGTGGATGGGTGTAAACTTCATAGACCCAGTCTTGATGGCGCTGGGACAAGACTATGCCAGTGCCGACCTGCATGCCACACTCAACATGTGGAACCGCCTGCAACCCACCATCGAGCTGGGCCTGGGATGGGGCAAGACCGCGCCCGACGGCATGAACTTCACTTACCGCGCAAAACCAAGCCCCTATGTCAAGCTCGGCGCGAACTACAACTTCCTGTTCAAGAGCACACCCGACCACCAAGCTTTCGTGGGACTACGTGCGGGCTTTAGCACTTTCCGCTATGACGTCGAAGCGCATTACTCCAACTCCTACTGGCAAGAACAAAGCGACTTTACCCTGCGCAGTGAACGTAGCCACGCCTGGTGGGGCGAGGTCATCGCTGGTCTGAAAGTGAAGATCGTGCACCAGTGGTCACTGGGCTGGACAATCAGATGGCACCACCTGTTCAGTTGCAAGAACACTGAACATAGCAAGGCCTGGTTCATTCCTGGCTATGGGCCGCGCAACCGCGCCCTAGCCTTCACCGTCAGTGCCTACTATATCCTACCTTTGAGCCGTGATCGTTGGCCCCAAAAAGACGGAAAATCACAAAATAAGGACTAATTTTAAAGATTTTACTCAAAACATTTCCGTTCTATTGATTTTTTTCTTACTTTTGTAGTCAATTTTAACAACTACACTATTAATCTATAATTTATTTATCTATGGCTTATACCGAGACAACAACCACAGGTTATGGAACTCGCGTAGGCAACTCGTTCAAGCAAATTGGTACGGGTTTCCTGATGTTCCTGGCCGGAACCGTGCTGCTATTCTGGAATGAAGGCCGCACGATTCATCGTGAACAAGACATCAATTTTGCTGATGCCAACTGCGTGGAGATGACATCACCCGACAAGGTTGACCCGACTATGGACGGCAAGCTGGTGCACACCACTGGCAAGGCTGTGTCTAACGACATCCTCAACGATGGCACCTTCCCCGTTGCAGGTAACTACATGATGATTGAGCGCGATGTCGAGTACTTCCAGGTTGTCGAGCGCAAGGAAGAGAAGAAGCGCGACAAGCTGGGCGGAGGCGAAGAAGTCGTCACCACCTACCACTACGACACCAAGTGGGTTGACGATCCCGTCAACTCGGGCAATTTCCACGACCCCAGCATGCGCAATGCCAATGGCGTGCTGGCACAGTTTGACGACCAACGCATCTATGCCGAGAACGTAAGCTTCGGTGCTTATAAGCTGCCCGACTTCTTCATCAAGTCGGTGGGTACGGCCGAAGACGTTAACGTCTTCCAAGACCCAGCAGAATATGCTAAAGCACTCACCGCTCCCGCTGAAGATGGCACAGAAGTTGAACTGACCGAAGATGATGTGGCACGCGCTTGCCAGAACCTGAATACCGACTTCAGCGACATCAGCGGCAATATCGTGTACTATGGCAACAACCCTGGAGCACCTCAAGTGGGTGATGTGCGCGTGACCTTCAAGGCCATCAAGCCAGTGAACGACATCTCGATCATGGCACAGGCCAGTGGCGACACCTTCACTCAGTTCAAGTCTAAGAACGACACCTTTGCCGAGATTCGCAACGGCATCCAGACCAAGGACCAGATGGTCCAGGCAGCCAAGGACGAGAACAACATGCTCAAGTGGGCCTTGCGTCTGCTGGGTACACTGCTTGTCATCGGCGGTCTGAAGGGCATCTTCAACTTCCTGGTCATCCTGCTCAAGGTTGTGCCTTTCCTGGCAAGTATCATGAACTTCGGTGTAGGTCTGATTTGCACCGTCCTGGGTATTGCTTGGTCACTGATCATCATCGCCATCGCATGGCTATTCTATCGTCCGCTCTTGGGCATCTCTCTCCTGGTGATTGCAGCAGGCTTGATTGCTTGGCTGGTCATCAGGGGTAAAAACAAGAAACCAGCCGTTGAGCCCGTTCCCGCCAACAATCCCGCAGGACCAGCTCCTGGCGTGCAGCAGCCTATGCCTCAGCAGCCCATGCAGCAACCCTACCAGGCTCCACAGCAGCCGCAGCAGCCCTACCAGGCTCCGCAAGCTCCCGAGCAGCCCTATCAAGCACCCGCTCCCGAGCAGACAGTGCAGCAGCCCTATCAGGCTCCACAGGCACCGCAGCAGCCCTACCAGGCTCCGCAACAGCCACAGTACCCGCAGCAACCGCAGATGCCCCAGCAGCCCATGCAGGATCCTTATGGCCAGCCCTATCAGCAGCCACAGTATCCGCAGCAGCCGCAATACCCACAGTATCCGCAGCAGCCGCAGTACCCACAGCAACCGCAGTATCCTGACAACTCGGGCATCAGTGAGTAATGCTTCTGGGTTTAATGCCCCAAAAAAAGCCGCTTCAATCGAAGCGGCTTCTTTGTTCCATATACAGCACCGTCTGCACCACACCTCGCATGGCGAGGTAAATGACAAATGCCAGCCAGAGGCGATGATTACCCATTGTGGCAGGGAGAATAAAGTAGAGTGCAAAGAAAAACACATCGGCAATGGCCACCGCCCACAGCATGCCACGGCTGTAGGTCAGCCCGATGAACACGCCGTCCCACACGAACGCCGCCGCACCGCACACGGGTAATAGCGCACACCACCAGCGGTAGTCCATGGCCGCAAGGCGTACAGGCTGGTCATCGGTGAGCAACGAGAAAAGATGCTGGGGATAAGCATAAAGCATAGTGAACAATAACGTGAGCACAGCCGCCCAGACAAACAAACGTCTCACACACTGCCGCAACCGAACCTCGTTGCGGGCGCCATAGTACTTGCCAACCAGCGCCTCGCCCGCAAACGCGATGCCGTCCATAAAATAGGCAAACAGTGAGTTAAGCTGCTGAATCAGCGCATTCACCGCCAAAATCAGGTCGCCACTGCGTGCACCCACCGACACCAAGAACAGATTGGCCAGCATCAGCAAAGTACTGCGCAAGAAAATGTCGGCATTTACCTTAAAAAAACGCCCTGACCCCTGAAAGTGCCATGTCTTACCCCAGTCAATCAGCGCCACAACTTGCCCAAACTTGCGTCGCACCAGCCACAGCGAGTAGGCCAATCCCAACCATTGCGCCAACAATGTGCCCACGGCAATACCCACGAAACCCAATGCAAAGACATAGACCGCCAGCAGACTTGCCACTATGTTCGCCACGTTCACCCAGATGCTGATACACATTGCTCCCTTGCTGTCCTGCATACCCAGCAACCAGCCTTTGATGCTCATCATCATCAAAGTGGGCGGAGCACCCCACACCACTATATAAAAATAGGTGTGCGCAAGCCGCAACACCTCGTCAGACGGTCCCATCACTGTAAACCCCAGCCACTGCAGCGGCCACTGCAGCATCACAATCGCCAGCGCAATCGCCAGTGCCAAGGCCGACGACTGCTGTAATAGCCGTGCCGACCCCGCCAGATCACTTCGGCCATAGGTCTGTGCTGTCATGCCCGACGTACCCATGCGCAGAAAGCCGAAGTTCCAGTACACAAAATTGAACAACATCGAGCCCACGGCAATCGCACCAATCATGGTAGCATTGCCCAGGTGTCCCGCTATGGCCGTATCCAAAAGCCCCAGCAGCGGAATTGTTATGTTAGCGACAATCGCCGGCAGCGCGATGCGCAATATCTCCCGATTCATGCCCACAAAGGTACAATATTTTTCCAAACAAACCCTCAAAAAGAACAACAGCCCAGAGCTAACGAATATTCAACTATTAAATTGTGTTAATAATTTAGGGGTAAATTTGGTCAGTTTCGCGAAAAGCAGTACTTTTGCAGTCG
>JAEEVE010000135.1 GCA_016290765.1 Muribaculaceae bacterium | reverse complement strand
GTTGGCTATGAGATTGAGGATCCCAAAGATTGGCCGGGTATGTTAACGGTTTTAGCCGATGACAGATACATTAATCCTTTGTATTATGACATCACTTTTACGCCCAACGAGACTAAAGTTCCACGGCAATTTACGATACATTGTTATCTTTTAAAGAGTAAAGCGATGTCACTGAAAGTAATTGCCAATCAAGCACCGGCAAACCCATAGTTAGTGCGCCACGGAGCTGCTCTTTTTAAGGTGAGTTCGACGAAAATAAGTTGCTGACACACAGGTCCTCCCCTAAGCTAGGGGAGGTGGCACGCAGTGCCGGAGGAGTGTGTGATTCCACTAGGGTGCCTGACACACGCCCCCGCCCTTCGGGCACCCCCTCTAACTTAGAGGGGGAGTTGCTAATACACTGATTATCAACAAACAAATTCGTCGAACTCATGTTTTTTAAGGTGCTCTTTTGTCATGTGAGGTTAAGGTCACTGAACTTGTGGACTGCCATGGACGAGGAATGCTGCCCTTGTCATTTACAAAATCATGGGCGAAATGCTTGCATAGATCAAGAATTATGACGAAATTTGCAAACTAGTTGCGGATGCTGTTGTTCCGCCAACGGGTTATATATAAAATGTGACTTGTCAATGTTGTCTATTATTTGTTTCAAGAGATGAACCATCAACTATCGTTGCTTGTAGCGGCAGTGTTGCCTCTGGCGATGGCTGCGCAAGTAGACATACAATATGAGGCGGGCGTCACCGCCAATGCCGGGAACAGCGACCTGGCACCGCACTACATCCTTGCCAACCAGGGCGGCACGGTGACCCAACAGTATGGCACCCAGCTGCACGGCGCGCTGTGGCACGCGATGGACACTACTATTCGCTTGTCCTGGGGCGCTGGCATTGAGGCTTGGGGTGGCTGGACATCGAATGCGACCTATTATAACAATTATTATTATGTGGAAGAGGTGACCGAGGGCGACCACTATGTGATGCACCACTATTATCCTGTGGGTACCGAGAACCCGCAACACCCTGCCCGAGTGTGGCTGCAGCAAGCATACCTTGAGGGCAAGTACCGTGGAGTGCAGCTGGTGCTGGGTGCCAAGCGGCATGAGTCACCCATGGTCGATGACCGCCTGAGCAGCGGCGACCTGGTGTGGAGTCAGAACGCCCGCCCGCTGGTGGGTGCCCGCGCGGGGTTTGTCAACTTCCAGACCATCCCCCTGACCCGTGGTTGGGTGCAGATCAATGGCGAGGTGGGCTATTACAAGCCTGGCGACAACAAGTGGCTTGAGCATCACTACAATTATTGGAACCACTTCATCACCACCGGGTGGTGGATGAACTACAAGTACCTGCACCTGCGCAGCAACCCCAACAAGCCACTGGTGGTGACGCTGGGTATGCAGGCCGCCTGCCAGTTTGGCGGCAACAATGTATTCTACGAGAGGGGTGTAGAGGTGCGCCGCGTGAAGCAGAAGGCCGACGCCGAGGCATTCTTCAAGGCTTTGATTCCAGGCAGTGGCGGTTCGAACAAGGGTGACGAGTTCTTCGAGGGTAACCACCTGGGCACATGGGACATCCGCGCCGACTACCGTCTACATGGCGGCCACCGGCTAGGTGCCTATCACCAGCACATCTGGGAGGACGGTTCGGGCATCGCCTGGCGCAATGGCTTCGACGGCTTGTGGGGACTGGACTACCACGCCCCCACCCCAGGTTGGGTTGACGGCGCAGTGATTGAGTACCTGGACTTGACCAACCAGAGCGGCCCCATCCACTGGGCACCGGGCGACCACGCTGGCACGCCACTGACCAGCGAGATCACTGGCGGCGATGACTACTATAACAACTATGCCTTCAACGGCTATCAGGTGCGCGGCATGGCGCTGGGCACGCCCATGGCACCCGGGCCTATCTACAACCAGGACGGCTACATGCGGTTTGTACACACGCGTGTGCGCGCCATCCATGCCGCCGTGACCGGCCACATCGGCACGCAGTGGCAATATCGCGTGATGGCCAGCCGTCGCGCCGCCTGGGGCACCACGTTGATGCCCATGACGAAAGCCACCAGCACCTCGTTGCTGGCCGAGGCTGCCTACTCGCCCGCCTGGCTCAACGGACTGAGCATCAAGGCGATGCTCGCCAGCGACCACGGCAATTTAGGGCTTTCAGAAGTCAGTGGTCAGGGCGCTACGCGTAATCAGAAAACCAATGTGGGCGGGTTGCTATCCATCACTTATTCTGGTAACTTTACAATCGGCAAGAAATGAAGACATTAAGATATACACTCATTACCCTTGTGTTACTATTGGGGCTGTCATCTTGCACCCACAACGAGGGCGACATCGGCATCTGGTTTGGTACCTGGCAGATCGAGGACGTTGACTGTGCCGAGTTGGACCTGGCCGACACCTACTACGACCCGGCGAGTGCGGCCATCTATTTCCAGTTTCAGGGCAAGATGGCCACCGTCCGCATGGTTAACAAGCTGCATGATGAGAAAGTTGACTATGGCACCTGGAGTGAGGGTGACGGCACCCTTGACATCAGTTTCCCTGACAACGATGTGGCCTACAACCATATTTTGACCAGCCTGCTGGGAGGCAACGAAAGCCGTACCTTCCACTTTGTGATAACCGAACAGTCGGCTCAAAGCATGACCTTGAGTTTCTTCAACACCATCTGGGACCAGCACTGGACCCTCAAGCTCAAGAGACTATGAAAACTGTGAGCTGTTTACTGATAACTGAAAACTTTTTCGTAACTTTGCAGCCGATTTTTGTGTAACTCATATAACAATCTCATTCGATGAGTAAGATTAACTTTGTAGAAGAACTGAAATGGCGCGGGATGATCAACAACATCATGCCCGGCACCGAAGAGCAACTCAATAAGGAAATGACGTCGGGCTATGTGGGCATTGACCCCACTGCCGACTCTCTGCACATAGGCCACTTGGTGGGCATCATGATGCTGAAGCACCTGCAGCGCGCTGGGCACCGCCCCATCGCCCTGATTGGCGGCGCTACGGGCATGATTGGCGACCCCTCGATGAAGTCGCAGGAGCGCGTGCTCATCGACGAGCCCACGCTGCGCCACAACCAGGAGTGCATCCGCAAGCAATTGGCCAAGTTCCTGGACTTTGACAGCGACGCACCCAACCACGCCATCCTGGTCAACAACTACGACTGGATGAAGGGCTACAGCTTCCTGAACTTTATCCGCGACATCGGCAAGCACATCACCGTAAACTATATGATGGCGAAGGACTCGGTCAAGAAGCGCCTGTCGGCCAATGCCGACCACGGCATGTCGTTCACCGAGTTCAGCTACCAGTTGCTTCAGGGCTACGACTTCCTGCACCTGTTTGAGACCGAGGGCTGCCGCCTGCAGATGGGTGGCAGTGACCAGTGGGGCAACATCACCACGGGCACCGAGCTGATTCGCCGCATCAACGGTGGCGAGGCATTTGCCATCACCTGCCCGCTCATTACCAAGGCCGACGGCACCAAGTTCGGCAAGACCGAGGGCGGCAATGTGTGGCTCGACCCGAACCGCACCTCGCCTTACAAGTTCTACCAGTTCTGGCTAAACGTGAGCGACGAGGATGCCGCGAAGTATATCAAGATCTTCACCGACCTGACCCAGGAAGAAATTGCCGCACTCGAGGCCGAGCAGGCACAAGACCCGGGACAACGTCCGCTTCAGAAGCGTCTGGCCCGCGAGGTGACCATCATGGCTCACAGCATGGAGGACTATGAGATGGCCGTTGAAGCATCGAAGATTCTGTTCAGCAACCAGGCCAAGGACATCCTGCACAAGATTGACGAGCAGACGCTGCTCGCCGTCTTCGAGGGAGTGCCACAGTTTGAGGTCTCGCGCGAGGCATTTGAGCAGGGTACGCCGCTCATCGCGCTGCTGACCGAAAACGCTGCCGTGTTCCCCAGCAAGGGCGAGATGCGCAAGCTGACTCAGGGCGGCGGTGTGAGCATCAACAAGGAGAAGCTCGCCGACCCCAATACCCCCGTGAGCACCGACATGCTGCTTAACGGCAAGTACCTCCTGGCCCAGCGCGGCAAGAAGAATTACTATTTGATTATTGCGAAGTGACGTAAGAAACGAGAGACAAGACCGCCCTACGGGCTGGTAGACCGCGCTGTCGCGCTGGTAACATAACATCAAGCCCTATGTTTGACAATGTCGCAAACATAGGGCTTGTCGTATTCATGCCCCCTGGGGCATCCAAAGCTTTCGGTTTATGGATTGAATTCAAAGGTATAGAAACCTACAGACCGGACGGGCTGTCCATCTATTGTCTGAGGCTCAAAATGTGGCAAAGCCTTGACAACTCTGATGGCCTCGGCATCAAGCAGAGGGTGCGAAGAGAGCATCACACTTGCATTGTCAACATTTCCTTGCTCGTCAACATCAAACCGCACAATGGTCTGTCCCTTCACACCATTAGCACGCGCTTCGTCGGGATATCTCGTTAAAGCATTCACTGTCCTAACTAATATCTCATCCCCACCAGGAAATTTTGCCTGCGCCAACACATTAGGCTTTACCCCACTTAAAGAAATCGGATGACGCGTCACAGGGTCAACTCTGATTTCATATACAAATCCCCGATGTGGTGCCTCAATCCATGGCTTATCACGCTCACTGATATATTGCCCCGCAAGAGACTGGAGCGCATTGCATAAAGACTTGTCGCCATCGTTCAACCGCACCAGTCGTTGATACATGTCGCAACGATAGCCATTGGCCACATTATTAGACTTCATGGCACTGCCCAAAAACATTTGCGCCTCAGTGAGCATCCTTGCGTCCATGTAAGAAACGCCCAACTGATACATCGCATTGCCATTGCCTGCCTGGGCGGCCTTGACAAGCCACTCAAAAGCCTGGTCATCAGATGTTGTTGTCCCAATACCGCTAGCATAGTGCATACCGACAGCATATTGAGCCTGCACATGCCCCTTTTGTGCGGCAGCAAGCATCATTTTGAACGCATCCTTGTAGGCATGATTGTCCGAATAGATGAGTCCCAACAGGAACTGAGCAGAATCACAACCAAGCTGGGCTGAACGTTTTAACAAGTCAAGCGCACACTTAGAGCGCAACTCCGCCTCTTGCTTAATTGAGTCAAAATTCTCAATATAGTGCCATTTCTCGTTTGCATAGTAATTATGTACTGTGTCTTCCTTGAGATAGAGCCGTTGCCCTTCACGGAAGAGTGACAAGGCATCATCTTCAGCCGCAAAGCCAGCAAACGATGACAACACGAGTACACAAATCAACAAATAATGTGTTTTCATTCTTTACTTTATTAAATTGTTTGAAGTCTGACAACAAAAAGTGACCAAACACCTCTTACTGTTTCTTCTGCTCCTTTGCCCAAGAGTCCTTGAGACCAATGGTGCGGTTGAAGACGAGGCGGTCGGGAGTGGAATCAGCATCGACACAGAAGTAACCGATGCGCTGGAACTGGAACTTGTCCTCGACCTTTGCGACCTCGGCCAAATAAGGCTCAATCTTGACATCGTTCAACACCTTGAGCGAGTCGGGGTTGAGCAGGTTGCGGAAGTCCTGTTCGCTCTCAGCGCTGGGATTCTCAACAGCGAAGAGACGGTCGTAGAGACGCACCTCGGCGCTCTTGCAGTGACGCGCGCTGACCCAGTGCAGCGTGCCCTTGACCTTGCGGTTTGCGCCCGGCATGCCGCTGAGCGTTTCGGGGTCGTAAGTACACTGAATCTCGGTGATGTTGCCATCGGCATCCTTGGTGCAACCAGTGCACAGGATGATGTAGGCACCCTTGAGACGCACTTCCTTGCCTGGGGTGAGACGGAAGAACTTCTTGGGAGCGTCTTCCATAAAGTCTTCGCGCTCGATGTAGAGTTCGCGGCTGAATGGCATCTCGTGCGTACCGGCATTCTCTTGCTCGGGGTTGTTGTCCATGTGCATCATCTCCACCTTGTCCTCGGGATAGTTGGTGATGACCAACTTCACGGGGTTGATGACCGCGCTCACACGGTTGGCATTCTTGTTAAGGTCCTCGCGGATGCTGTGCTCCAGCAGGCTGATATCGTTCAATGCCTCATACTTGGTATAGCCAATGGCGTTGATAAAGTTCTTGATGCTCTGCGGGGTGTAGCCACGACGGCGCAGACCACACAGGGTGGGCATACGGGGGTCATCCCATCCGGCGACGAGGCCTTCCTTGACCAACTGCAGCAGTTTGCGCTTGCTCATCAGGGTGTAGGTGAGGTTCAGGCGGTTAAACTCAATCTGGCGGGGGCAATACTGGTCGGCGGTGTCGCCGGCGAGCTCATGAACCAGGTGGTCGTAGAGCGGGCGGTGAGGCACAAACTCCAGCGTGCAGATGGAGTGGGTCACGCCCTCGAAGTAGTCGCTCAGGCCGTGGGCGAAGTCATACATCGGGTAGACTTTCCACTTGGTGCCCGTTCGCCAGTGAGGCGTCTTGATGATGCGATAGATGATGGGGTCGCGGAAGTGCATGTTGCTGCTAGCCATGTCGAGCTTGGCGCGCAACACGCGTGCGCCCTCGTCAAACTCGCCAGCATTCATGCGCTGGAACAGGTCCAGGTTCTCCTCGACGGTACGGTTGCGGTAGGGGCTCTCGGTGCCAGCCTGCGTGGGGGTGCCTTTCTGTTGGGCAATCTGTTCGCTGGTCTGGTCGTCTACATAAGCCTTCCCCTCCTTGATAAGACGGATGGCGAAGTCGTAGAGTTTCTCGAAGTAGTCGCTGGCATAGTATAGCCGGTCACCCCAGTCATACCCCAACCAGTGGATGTCGCGCATAATGGCCTGTTCGTACTCGGTGTCCTCCTTCTGCGGGTTGGTATCATCGAAGCGCAGGTTGCACGTGCCGCCCATCTTCTCGGCAACGCCGAAGTCCATGCAAATGGCCTTGGCGTGCCCGATGTGCAGGTATCCGTTGGGTTCGGGTGGGAAGCGCGTGTTCAGTCGTCCGCCGTTCTTGCCTGCTGCCAGGTCATCGGCCACAATCTGCTCGACAAAGTTGAGCACCTGCTTCTCCTCATTGGGGGTGATATTCTGTAACTCTTCCATGATGATATAATTGTTTTGCAATATTTTCAAACTGCAAAATTACAAAAAAACTGCGAGCCAACGGTCGAAAAGCATCGAGATTTTATTTTTTTCTGCTATTGCTTGTTATTTGCAATAAAAAATGCTAACTTTGCGTGGTTTTTACTATAGGCACTAGAAGTGCTCTAGATTCTTAATTCTCAATTTTCGATTGTTTAAGTGGACAACAGGAAACTCATAGAAAAAGTCGCCCGCAAGCTAGGGCGCGACAAGGGCGACGTGACCAAGTTGCTCGAAGCATTCACCAGCATCGTCACCACACGATGCAGCGAATTGGACAGCATCGCTATACCAGGATTTGGGACGTTTGAGCCCCGCAAACGCAACGAGCGCATCATCACCAACCCCGCCAATGGCAAGCGGACGCTAGTGCCGCCCAAGGTCACCATGGGCTTTAAGGTCAGCAATGTGTTGAAGAACAAACTCAAACAAAAGTAGCCGCGCCATGAACAATAAGATTGCATTTCCCGAGTTGGTCCAGCTCATCGCCGAGGCCACTGGCACCACCGAACGCATGAGCGAGCTGTTCCTCAAGGAGCTGTTCGCCACTGCTTCCGAGGCACTCATCGCCGGACAGAAGGTAACCATCAAGAATCTAGGTACCTTTGAAACCGCCCATGACACCTCGGGCCATCCCCGCCTGTTGTTCACACCTGATAAGGCACTA
>JAEEVE010000134.1 GCA_016290765.1 Muribaculaceae bacterium | reverse complement strand
CAATCCTGTTAAAAGGCTGCAAAGTTATAAATTCAAATCCGTGCACTCTCAAAACTACTCGTAAAAGACTTTATTTCAGCGATTTCAAAGAACGATCAGTCCACTTTAACGGGACAGTAGTGATGTATAATGTATAATGTATAATGTATAACAAAGGGATGCGCAAGACGCATCCCTTTGTTATAGGTGGCTGTGTATCAGTAACTTATTTTTATCTTGTGTAGACGACGTATTTGCCGGCGACATTTGAGAGGCCTTTGATGCCATCGGGGTTGTAGACAACGAAGACCCGATCGGCTGTCTGTAACCAGATGTTGCCGTTCTTGTCGATATAGACCATGTCGGCCGAACTGGCTTTCTCCTCATGGCCATACTTGTCTTTGATTCCAGTGTTCATCGAGTCTATCGCCGTTGTCGACAGATTGTTGCTCGAAAGAGTGTAAGACGTGAAGCGCTGATTCATTCCACCGCTCACTACCGCGAACCCCTTACCTTCTGATGTAAGGCATGCCTGCTCTACGGTCAGCGGGTCGAACGTTCCCACATCGCTCCACTCAAACTTGTGGCAGTTGGTCTTAGATACCTTGCCCTGCCCCACCAGATACACCTCGTCTCCGACGAGCTGTAAGCACTGCGGCCCGCCATTGAGCATGATACCCACCGAGCGACTGTCTATGTTGTCGTCGTTCTCGATGCCATTGTTGCGCGCTGCCGCTATCTCCCAGTTGTATGCCTTGTAGATGTCGCCATCGTTGGTAAGCACGGCGTCGGTGAATGAGTCACCCAGGTAGCGCTTCACGCGCTTGTTGCCGTCTTGCATATCGTAGACGTAGCAGCAGTTGCCGGCATAGGCCAGATAGCGTCCGTTGGGCGAGAAGATGATGCGTCCGCGCTCGCCGTTGTCCTGGCAATGGCCAACGACAATCTGCGGCGATGACTCCAAGCCCTTGCCGTCATAGCGTCGAATGCCCAATTCCTGGGAAGCGAAATAGAGGCTCTGACCATCCGAGCCGATGTGGTGAATGTTGGCGCGTGGCACCTTGGTCTGCGGGACAATGACATCGCGATAGGCTCCCGTAATCTTGTCGATGGCAATCACGGCGTTACTGTTGGTGCCCCATGTGTTGACCGTCTCGAGGAAATAGAGGTTATTGGCGTCCTCACACATCGTGTGCTTCACGCCCTGAGGCAGATGGATGACGGCATACTTGTTGCTGGCGTGTATGGCAACAGGGGTGCTCTCGGGGCCATTCTTCTTTTCTTTGTCCTTCTGCTTCTCTTTATCCTTCTCTTTCTCCTTTTCTTTCTCCTTCTCTTTTTCCCTCTCCTTTTCCTTTTCTTTCTCTTTCTCTCTT
Organism: Muribaculaceae bacterium; assembly: GCA_016290765.1. Taxonomy (GTDB): domain Bacteria; phylum Bacteroidota; class Bacteroidia; order Bacteroidales; family Muribaculaceae; genus Sodaliphilus. The sequence goes on along the minus strand of JAEEVE010000134.1, from coordinate 6,475 downwards.
TCTTTCCCTGTCACCCTTTCCTTGCCGCCTTCTTCGGTATATTGGGGCGGTCCTGGGCATCCGATGAGAATCTCAGGACCAATTACCTCGCCGCTGATCAGGATTTGCGTGTTTTTACCTTTGCCAGTGACTCCGGTCTTGCCCTGCTGCTGACGCGGAGGCACCGTCTTCAGATGGAAGTGCTGGGTGAAGTAGTCCTTCATATCGACCATGGGGAATGCTTCCTGCATCCGCGTCTTGTTGGGGTCTTTACCGCCGTAGCCCAGCATCTTGGACAGGTCGTTGAATGCCGAAGTATAGGTGCGGGCATCCTCGGTCATGTCCTTCGGGTCGGTCAAGGTTGTGCTCTGGAAGATGACGGCAACCATCTTTTCGGCCTCGTCATCATGATAGATATACTGGTCGAACACGAAGAGCATGGGCATGCCAAAGGCGCACATCATGGGCGAGCGCGCCAAGTCCATTTTGTAGGTAACATTGAAAGCCTCCTTACCCATGAACATTGTGGGCTTGGGCAAGCCGATGTCCATACCGTCCTGGTAGTCGCTGGTGACCGTCTTGCCTGTCTTTTTGGAAACCATCTCATCCAAAGCCTGCCACAGTGCAGCCAGATAGCCCATGGTCGTGGCCGCACTCCTAGAAACAAGCGACGTCGCCGCCTTGGCTGTAGCGGTCTTGCCGGCATCGTCCATGCCGTGGGTGTCCAGCACAAAGACCGTTGTGCGCGTCTGCCTGCCGAACATAAAGTTAATGACATCCTTGTATAGCCCTGTGGGTTCGTATTTCAATCCCGGTGCATATTTTGACGACGAGATACTCATCGCCCAGCCTTTAATCATCGGGTCGATATACTCGGGATAATTCTCTATGGTTCCGTCGGGGTTGTCGAACCAGAAGTAGTCGGTTTCCAGCCGTTGTTGGCTGGCTTGCATGGCACTTGCTTGCAAACAGCACAGGCACGCCAGCAGCAACATCATCAAAGTAAGCTTTGTCTTCATTGGAGTAGTTGTTAAATAGTTTTGGGCTACAAATATACGATAAAAAATGAAATGAATAGATTTAGTCCGAAAAAAACTGTAACTTTGTGGCCTGATAACATCTATTCATCCATTAATTAAAACATCAGTTTATGAAAAAGTTTACACTCATGATGATGGCTTGCCTGGCGGCCTTGATCGGCCAGGCACAAGTGACCCCGCCAGCGGGGAACACTCCCCTGTTGTACACATTCAGCGGGCACGACACCTATATCGACCAGGACAAGACCGCCGAAGTCTTTGTTGTCTTCAACGGAATGGACGTCTACTTCCAGGGCCTTAGCGTTGGCTACATGCCCAGTGGATGGGTCAAGGGTACGCTCGATGCCGATGGCACGGTAACCGTTCCTGCCACCTACATGGGACAGTTCGACTTCTGGGGCGACACCTATGACCTTGACTTCGATGGCGCCGTCTTCGTCTATGACCAGACAGCCAACACCTTCACTGCGGCCGATGGTTATACGACCTCGGTCGAAGGCCTGGTTCTGGATGAGTACATTAATGTCGTCCTGACAGGTGCCACCGCTGTTCCCGCCACGCCCGCCACGCCCGAGATTACCGAGTTCACCCAGGACGACTATGGCTACTATGTCAGGATGAATATCCCCGCGACCGATGTTGACGGCAACGACTTGTTTACCTCGTTCTTGAGCTACCAGCTCTATTATCAGAAGGCCGACCGCGCTGTCTATGAATATGAGGTCACCACCGACGACTACTTGTTCGTTCCCGAGAACATGAAGCAAATTCCTTACAACTTCACCGACAGTTACGACATCGACGTAGCCGGTAGGCAATTCTACCTCTACGGCGATGACATCGAAGAGTGGACCGCCATTGGTGTCAAGAGCATCTACACCGTTGATGGTGAGACCAATGAAAGCCCCATCTCATGGTATACACTTGTGACTACCTCCATCAACGATGTCAAGGCTGCCAACGGCGAGACCCGCTACTATGACCTGCAAGGCCGCCAGGTGGCTGCCGACACCCCCGGCATCCTCATCCAGGTGACACGCCTGAGCGACGGCACCGTCCGCACCGCCAAGATCATCCACTAATGCATAATGCACAATGCACAATGCACAATGCACAATGCATAATGAACAATGCCCGCCTGGCGATTTACAGATAGGCGGGCTTTTATTTCAAAATTGTCGAATGCACAAATCCCCCGCAACTTGGTGCGAGGGATTTTGCATTTAGTGTTGAGGATGGGACTTACTTCATCAAGATTTTTTTGCCGGTATTGGTGACGTAGATTCCAGGACGGAGGTTATTGGCATTGACACGGCGTCCCATGAGGTCGTAGTACTCGGTCACCCGATTATCGTTTGCCGTGACGGTGGTGATGCCAGAATTCAGGGCATCATACCATCCAATCTCGGAGTAGTTAGTCTCTCCACCACCTTCATAGACACTGCGTATACCGATGCGCTGCAGGTCTTCTCCCAGTTCATAGACAACGGCCAGCTGCCCATAAGGAAGGAAATTGACATCGTCGCCGAAAGTGTAGGGAATGGTCGTTTGATCCTCATCAAATCCGTAGTAATCGGCCACGAAAATATAAGGCTCGGCACCATTGCCATAGTCGCAGAACAGTTGATATCCCAATTTGTTAGCAAGCAGCGGGTTGCCATCGACATCGGCAACAGGGATGTCGAACATAGCGTAGCCAAACCCATCATCAGCATAGTATTCAAGGTACAGGACACTCGGCATCGCGGGTGTTGCTGGCGCATCGAGAATAGGCGTCAACTGGACATTGCCAAGCAAGTCGTACCACCACACTTCTTCGGGCGACGAACTGATGGCGTACCACTTCTGAGCGGTGTAGATGCCGGTCTCGGGGTCGAGGGTCAAAACGAGTTGTGCGGCGTCGTTGGTCTGTGGCTCGCAACCCATGAAATAGAGGGGATAGGCATCACCACTGTAGATGAATGTGCCGAAGAACTGTCCGTTGTCGAAGACGTAGTTGTCGCCCTCGCGGTGTCCCTTGACCCATGCCAAGGGCAGATAACTGCAAAGACCCTGGATATAGATGTCGTCGCCATCGATACCAATCTTGGCACTTCCCGACAATGGATCGCCCTCGAACCAGTCGTCTTCGTATCCCATATAAACACCCGTGAGCGCATAGTCTACCGTTTCCAGATCATCGGGCACCTCGACCGTGTTGCCATCGGGGGCAATGGTCATCTCGCTATCAAACTGGTAGTACCATGACAATTCGTCAAGGCTGGAGTTCTCAAAGATGTTGCACACCACATCCTGCGACAGGATGAATGTACCCAACTCGTCGTTGTAGTTGAACACAGCATCGATGGGATTGTACCCATCAGAACCCACCGGCGTGACGGGGAAAAAGTAATCATCGTAGCCTTGGTAGTTGCCATAGTACTGTGCCGGGAAAGTTACTGTCATCGCTTCGGAATCAAGTGTACCCTTAATCCATGCCTCGGGGAGCAAGATGCTGAATCCCTGTACATACACATCGTTGCCGTCCATCCCAATCTGTAGCGGGTTGCTTACCAACTGCCATGACGAGCCATCGAAGAGGTAGCCGTTGAGGCGGTATTTCTCGGTCTCGAGCGTAGTTGGTGGAGTGACCACCTCGGCATTTGCCTTGGGGGCTTTGGACTGCATCTGAGCGTTGAGTTGTACATGCGGCGCGTTGATTGTGTGGCGCTTATGTCCAACGAGTTCCTTCTTTGCATCATTGGGCACATTGAAGTGCTTTTTGCCTTGCAAAGCATTCGCGCTGATTGTCATCGAGAGGAATGCAATCAGTAAAACGATAATGGATTTCTTCATAATAGATCGTTGTTTTTGGTAAAAAAGAGTGAATTCGCCGCAAATGTAAACACAAATAATGGAACAAACAAATTTGTTCCAATATTCTATTGTTTTCGGTTTTTTTAGATTCTAAGCAATGCTGGGTTGCTAGAAGCCGGTCCATTGTTGGCGCCAGATGTGGCGGGCGAGCTCGTCCCATCGCTGGATGGTGGCGCCGAAGAAGTCAGCGACATAGCCGTTGAGCATGGTCTGTGCAGCCTTGGGGTCGGTGGCGTTGAGACTTTGCCAGGTTTGCTCGACGAAGGGGAGTTCGCGCAGTCCCTTGTCGGTGAAGTAATCGCGCAGTGGCTCTAGCTTCTTGCGATAGGTGCCCCAACGCACGGTTGCCAAGCGATTTGCCTTGCGATAGCGCCAGAGGGCGGCATCGTCGCGGTCGGTGTGCTGTCCGCAGATTTGTAACATCTTGGGCAGCTCGGTGGTGCCGCTGAAGATGGGGAATCGCGGGCTCTCGCCTGGGTTGTCGAGTGCCATCCAGCAGATGCCCCCTACCTCGTCGGGCAGCCATGAGCGTAACTGCAGAACTGTGCTATAGGCACACCACGAGACACTGACGGTGCGAATGTTCTTCATCGCCGAGTCGCCCCGCGAGTAGTATATCTTGATTTCATCGGGCCGCATCCAGGGGTTGCTAGCCGGGGATACGATGGAGTCGGGCTCGTTCTCGACAAGGTTGCCTTTCTTGTCACGGCGCTTGGGGTTGGGAATGCGGTTCCGCCCGCTCAAGTTCTTGTCGGTTCCCTCGTAGTAACTGCCCAGCAGCTGCATCACTTGCTGCGCACTCACCTTCTTGTCGGGCTTGACGCTGAGGGGCAGCTCCTCGATGGTATCGCTCAAGCACAGCGATGGAGCAAGCTGGTCCATGATGAAGTGCTCACGTACGCTGTAGTTTTTGGTCTCCTTCATGTAGTTGCCGCCACTGTAGACACGCCAGAAGCTGAACTCGCTCTTCCCGTCCCACAGCTTGAGCTGCTTGGCCACATCAAAGACATTGTCACTGGCCATGTAGCGGTCCTTGTCGCCCAGATCGAGACGGCCGATGCGCGAAATGTTTGCCGAGACAGCAATCTCATCATCGGGGATGCGCACGGCAGCCCACACGCCCCCTACCCTCTTGGGTCCCTCGCCAAAGACTTCAAAGATCCACACCTCGTTCTTGTCGGCGATGGTGAGGCACTCTCCACTGTCGCCATAGCCGTACTGCTTGACTAATTGGCCCATAAGACGTATGGCGTCGCGTGCTGTGGAGCAACGCTCGAGAGCGATGCGCTGCAGCTCCTCGATGGTGAAGAGCCCCTTCTTGTTGCGCAAGGTATCGCGCCCGCCAATGGTGGTTTCGCCCATGGCCAGTTGCTTCTCGTTGAGGCAGGGATAAGCCGTATCGAGATATCGATAGGTGTGACGCACCTGCGGGATGACGCCTCTCACGTGCATCTTGGTGCTGTCGAGTGGCGACTGGGTGTGCATGCGTTCGCTATAGATGGCTGTGACTGTGTCGCGCTCGTAATCGCGTGCGGGCGTCATGGTCATCCATGTGCGGTACCATGAGTCACAAGTGTGCGATGTGATGACCGAGCCGTCGGTCGATGCGTTCTTGCCGACCATGATGCTGGTGCATGCAAGACGGTCCATGCCCTGGGGCGTTGTCTCGTCGACTTGGGCACTAGCAGTCAAAGCGGCTATCAATGTCAGAGCGGCTAATAGTTTGGTTTTCATTATTGCTTAGTGTTTATACTAGAGCAACTAGATATTCTAGTGGCACTAGCGTGTTTTGTCATTCGAAGTAACGTGTGTTCAATGGTTCATAAATTGCCTTGTCGGCCTTGATGCGCTCTAGCCAGTTGTTGATGCTGTCACATAGCTGCTGGTTATCCTTGCGCAAGACCCATGCTTGAAACTGCGAGAGGCTGATGTCGACCGAGACGTCCAATTTAGGAAGTTTCTTTGCCATTGCTCTTGCGATGCTCTGGTTGACGACGGCAAACTTGATTTCTCCTGCCGCCACGCGCATCATTAATTGCTCGGCTCCGTGTGTTGGGTCGGCCATGACGTGAATTGTATCGCCCATTTCCCTGCTGAGCCCCTCGATGCGCTCTTTCATGGGCGATCCCTTGACGACCCATACGGTGTCTCCCGCGAGTTGGAATTGTCGCCTCACTCCTGTGGACACATGCTGTACCAGTACTTGCTTGTCAATATAAATCGGATTGGTGAATAGGTAACGCTGGCGTGCAGCAGCTGTCATGGGAAACTGGGCCACCAGCACGTCATAGGTACTGTCGTTCAGGCCCTCAAGCCCCTTGGCAAGTGTGACGATGGGATGGAACTTCATGGGCCGTCCGCTGCGTTGCGACACGAGACGCAGCAGGTCATAGTCGAATCCTCCCAGCGTGTCGTCATAGCTGTAGTAGGTGACTGGCGAGTACTCGATGGCAATATCAAGCGTGTCGCCTCCGCTAGGCTGGTCCTGGTCGAGCACGACTGGTTGGTCACAACGACTGAGCATGACCATCAGCGCGATGGTCACCGCCAGCAATGCCACATATAGCACCGCTCGTCCCTTGATAACTGTTTTTCTTTCG
>JAEEVE010000133.1 GCA_016290765.1 Muribaculaceae bacterium | reverse complement strand
CGCTTTTCACCTTTCAGACTATCCCCCAATGTGATGGGTGTTGAGGTAATCAACCGCATGAACTACTGCGCCAAGGGCGAGAACATCGACTTCGCACTCGAGTACGGCAATCCTGGCCTTGTTTTGATGGGCGATGTATGTCCGGGTAGTTACAACCTTACAGCCAGCAATCCATCGCCAGCAGTTTTGCTCGCCGACAGTGTAGCTCACTCGCTCACTCGTGCGGGCATCCGCTTGATTGAGGGTGACGATCTCAAGGCGGTGGAAAGCGGAAGCAAAGAACTCTTGCTCACCCACGAGTCGGTCGAGCTGACCGATATCGTCGAGTCGTTGCTCGACCGTAGCGACAACATGTTTACCCATGCCTTATTGCGCGCCGTCGCCATCCGCAATGGTTGGCGCAGTGGCAGCATCGACAAGGCTGGTGTGGACGGAGCTAAGCGCGTGTTGAAGAGCCTGAACATTGACACCGATGCCCTGTTTATGCGCGATGGTAGTGGCCTGGCGCGTGCCGGCAAGGCATCACCCTATCTGCTGGCGAGCATGCTCACCGCCGTGGTTGACAAGGAGTACAATGGGAAACGTTTGTGTGACCTCATGCCTAAGGCCGGTAACCGCGTAGGCAATGTGCTGGGCAACCACCGCCTGGCCAAGCAGATTGTGCTCAAGTCGGGTAGTATGACCGATGTGCAGTGCTATGTGGGTTATTATCCTGCCGACAAGCCCCGTTATGCCTTTGCCTTGCTGGCCAATAACTACACCTGCTCGCGTGCCGACCTGCGTGCGCACATGAGCCACTTGCTCATAGACCTTTTCGGTGATAAGTGAGACTTTTTTGGTTAAAAATGGTGCTAGTTCCAAAAATTATCATTATCTTTGGCGGTTAAAAGCGAAAGTAACACGATATGGAAGCTTTATTTTCTAAATTGACGACACAGGTCTACGAGCTTGAGGGTCTTCTGCTCGTGGTCGATAAACATGGTGAGGACACGCCCGATGTGGTGTATCAACGCATCGCCGAACTGGGTGAGCAGATTGCTGCCCGCACTGCCCAGTTACAGCCAGATGTCAATGCACAATGCACAATGCGCGATGCTCAGTTGCAGCCCACACCTGAACCCGCGACAGAACCTGTCACTGAACCCGCTCCAGCTCCAGCACCTGAACCTACTCCTGAACCCACTCCTGAACCCATACTCTCCGAGCCCTCCGAGCAAGAACTTCCCGATGAAGACTATGATGCCGACGAGACTTGGCAGCATGACAATGGTGAGGAGTTCACCGAGGTGTTTAAGGTTGACTATGTCGAGCCAACGGTGCGTGTTGATGAGAAACTGCAGCGCTCGCTCAGTAAAGACATGCGCAAGGCGTTGTCGCTCAACGACAGGTTTCGCTTCAAACGCGAATTGTTTGCCGGTAGCGAGGTTGAGCTGAATCAGGCATTGGATCTGGTTAACGCCATGCAATCGTTTGATGAGGCTCAAGAGTACTTCATCCAAGACTTGGGTTGGGACCAGGACAATGAGGATGTGGCCGAATTCATGGGCCTAGTGCGTCGTCATTTCTTGTAAAGGGTCTAAAGTTTAATTAATGGCGGGTAAACTCTACATCGTGCCAACACCAGTGGGCAATCTCGACGACATGACCCCACGTGCGGTGAGCGTGCTCAGGCAGGCTAGCCTTATTCTTGCCGAGGACACACGCACTAGCAGTGTACTCATGCGGCATTTCGACATCACCACCCCCATGCGCAGTCACCACAAGTTCAATGAGCATGAGGGTGTCGATGGCATTATACCGCTGCTCGAGGCCGGGCAGGTCATCGCTCTGGTGAGCGACGCAGGCACGCCAGGCATCAGCGACCCAGGCTTCTTGCTTGCTCGCGAGTGCCGCCGCCATGACATCGAGGTCGAAACCCTGCCAGGGGCCACAGCATTCGTGCCGGCGCTGGTCAACTCGGGCCTTCCCTGCGACCGCTTTGTCTTCGAGGGGTTCCTGCCGCAGAAGAAAGGACGCGCCACACGCTTGGCCGAACTGCAGTCGCAGCCACGCACCATGGTGTTCTATGAGTCCCCCCTGCGCCTGCTCAAGACCCTGCAGCAGTTTGTCGAAACTTTTGGGCCCGATCGTGAGGCATCGGTGGTACGGGAAATCTCCAAGCTCCACAATACTACCCACAACGGCACACTGGCACAGCTCGTTGAATACTTCACCGCCAACCAACCCCGTGGCGAAATCGTCATTGTCGTGGCGGGTCAACCTGTTGAGACGCAAAATAAAGTAGACAAATATGCCCAATTCAAGGGACACTCTTCAATTGACAATTGATAACTTCCGAGAGCTCTGAGTTCTCCGAGAAAAAGAATATAGATATGAACAAGATTAAGTATTTCGTGATAGCACTGGTAGCGATGGCCATGATGCCCTCGTGTAGTGACAAGGCCGACCAGAGCCAGGAGGCACAGCAAGACTCCATCAACACCGAGTTGAACGACTCGCTCGCCACTGCATTGGCCGAGAAAGACAGTCTGATGGCACTGATGAACGAAATCAGCGACGGCATGAATCAACTCAAGGAGTTGCAAGATGTAGTGTCGGTGCAGAACTTGGGAGGGGAGACACCCGACCGCAAGGCACAACTGCGCAACGACATGGAGTTGCTGCAGAAGTCGGTCGCCGACCGCAAGAAGCGTCTTGCCGACCTGGAGAAACGCCTCAAACAGAGCCAGAACTACAACGAGGAGATGCGCAAGACCATCGAGACGATGAAGCAGCAGCTCGAGAACCAGCAGGCAACCATCGATGACCTCACTAAACAGTTGGCACAAGCTCACATCGTCATCAACACCCTCAACACCCGCGTTGACTCGCTCAATACCGTCAACAACGAGGTGCGTGAGGAAACCGCACGAGCCAAGGAGGAAACCACGCGCGTCACCAACGAGATGAACGTCTGTTACTACGCCATCGGCAACAAGAAGGAGCTCAAGCAGAACCACATCATTGAGACAGGATTCCTCAAGAAGACCAAAATCATGGAAGGCGACTACGAGAAGTCCTACTTTACCAAGGCCGATAAGCGCACACTCAGCAACATCCCGTTGCACAGCAAGAAGGCCAAACTTCTTTCCAAGCACCCCGCTGGCACCTACCAAATCGTCGATGAGGGAGGAACCAAATCTCTCCATATCACCGACCCAGGCCGATTCTGGGAACTGAGCAACTACCTCATCGTCCAGATTGACTAATGCTTCAGATGCTCTAGGGAGTCTAGATTCTAGACAATCTAGAGCATCTCAACAATCTAGAGCATCATGAAAAGAATATTGACTTTAACAATCACATGGGTGCTGGGCGTGGTGGCGGTGATGGCTGCCACACAGACCGAGGTGGCGATGGCGTTGACACAGCGATTGTCACCGCGACTGGCCGAGAAGGTGATCTTTGAGCAGTTGCCGGCCGACACAAGCGATTACTTCACGCTGCGTAACCAGGGCGACAAGGTCATCATTGGTGGTAATAATGCCAATGCGATGGCGGTGGGGCTAAACCACTATTTGAAAAACTGCTGCCTCACCACCGTTTCATGGTATGCCGATGTGCCCGTTGAATTGCCGTCGGTATTGCCGCTTGCCGACTCGGCACTCACCGTGCGTGCCCGCGTGCCGCAGCGCTTCTTCCTCAATTACTGCACTTTCGGCTACACGATGGTGTTCTGGCAATGGCGGCACTGGGAACGCTTTATCGACTGGATGGCGCTCAACGGCATCAATTTGCCGCTCGCCATCACGGGCCAGGAGGCGGTGTGGATGCGCGTGTGGAAGAAATTGGGCATGAAGGAGGACGAGATTCGCGCCTACTTTACAGGTCCTGCCTATCTGCCGTGGCACCGCATGGCCAACATCGATGCATGGTGCGGACCGCTGCCGCAGCACTGGCTCGACACGCAAGTGGCCCTGCAGAAGCAGATTGTGGCCCGCGAGCGCGAGTTGAACATGCGTCCCGTGTTGCCCGCTTTCGCCGGACATGTGCCCTTGCGGCTCAAGACGCTCTATCCCAAGGCCGACATCCGACCGCTGGAGGTGTGGGACGAATTTGAGAAACCTTATAATACCTACTTCCTCGACTCCGAGGACCCGCTCTATACCCGCATCCAGAAGCTCTTCATCCAGGAGCAGACGCGGATGTTCGGCACCGACCATATCTACGGCATAGACCCCTTTAATGAGATGTCGCCGCCCAGTTTTGAGCCCGACTACCTAGCGCGTGTGTCACGACACATCTATGAGTCGCTGCGCAGTGCCGATCAGCAGGCCGAGTGGCTGCAGATGGGGTGGTTCCTCTACTACCAGCGCAAGGACTGGACCGCCGAGCGTGCCCAAGCGATGCTTGAGGCCGTGCCAGCGGGCAAAATGCCCATTTTGGACTATTACTGCGAACGCCTCGAAGTGTGGCGACTGCGTGACAAGTTCTACGGGCAACCCTTCATCTGGTGCTACTTGGGCAACTTCGGCGGTGCCACCGCCATGCAGGGCAATGTGCTGGAGGCTGGCGAACGCTTGGATAAGGCACTTGTCGAAGCGCGTGGCTCGATGCAGGGCATCGGCTCGACTCTAGAGGGACTCGACGTGCAGCAATTCCCCTACGAATACATCCTTGACAAGGCTTGGGATCTGGGCATGACCGACAGTGTCTATGTGGCTCGCTTGGCACAGCGACATGTGGGACAGGAGTCCATGCCAGCCCGTGTCGCATGGTGGGCGCTGGCGCGCGATGTGTTTGTCCACACCGCCTACACCCGTGGGCCACAGTTCAACTTCGTGCCCGTGATGGGTAAGCGCAGCAAGTGGTCGCGCGACGAAATCTATTATCGTCCCGACCGCATGGTGCAGGCATGGCTCACCCTATTGCAGCAGGCACCGACCGATGTCACGCGTGATGCCATGACAATCGACCTAATCGCCTCTGGGCGCGAAGTGCTGGGGCGGGCATTTGCCAAGGCAAAAGTCAATTTTGACGAGGCCTATCAACGTCGCGACCTTAACGCTCTGCGTCGACAAGGGAAGTTGATGCTCGACATCATCCGCGATGCTGACACACTGGCGGCGCATCATCCTTATTGCACGATGACCAAGTGGATTGAGCTGGCGCGCGACTATGGCAACACACCCGAACTGAAGGATTACTATGAGATGAACGCCCGTCGTCTGGTCACCACCTGGGGTGGCGACCTCGATGACTATGCCAACCGCTCATGGGCGGGGCTGATAGGGGAGTACTACCACCACCGTTGGCAGATGTATGTCGACGAGGTGACGCAGTGCGTTCAGCAGGGCAATGAATTTGATCAAAAGGACTTCGACCAGCGCTTGATGCAGTACGAATTGGCATGGGCCGAGTCCACCCAACCTCTCACGATTCCCCACGTGACCGATGTCCTCGCCTTTTCACGCCACCTCGCCACCAAGTACGCTACCCTCTTGCCCTAAAATATATCATTGTCTCCAAGGTTAGCCTTGTCGCTGAAAGCGACTGATTTGAGTAACCTGGGTGGAGCTTGCGACACCCTCGGACAGAACGTAAACTATCATCCTCGCTGAAGGCGAGCATTTAGATGATTTTGTTAGTTGTGGTAAGGTGCTCGCTTTCAGCGAGGTAGTCAGTGTGGTCACATACCGGAGGTATCGCTGACGCTCCACCCCCGGTTACTTAAATTGTCACTTTCGGTGACGTTTCGCGTTCTTCGTGATTAGAATTGATATAAGAACATTATACTTTCGCGTAATTCGCGGTAAATATATTTCCGCCCGCAGGGCGCAAAATTTTCCAAATAATTTTCAAATAATTTCTCGCGAAGCGATAAAAACATCAACAATTTCGCGTAATTCGCGAATACAAAAGTTTTTTCTCGGATTTTATGCTTATCTTTGCCATGTCATTGATGATTTCGCTTGTCTTGCTTTGCAGCACTAAGGTAAGTGAAATTTCTGACATGATATAATTTTGGACAACTTTTTGTTGCTCAGGAACTTATAAGGAAAGTTAAACTAAAGTGCTGCTGAATTTAGAATGAGAATGAGAGCTAAACACAAACTAACTATCATTATTCTAGGCGTACTTCTTTTATCATGTTCACAAGAAGACTCAATTTTGTATGATAATGTTTCCAAAGAGAACCTTGAAAAAGCTTGTTTTGCTGGCGATTAGCTTGATTGTCATCGTGCCTTGCCTGGCACAAGGGGTGACGAATCATTTATATGCCAAAATTGGCGGAAACTATTCGTATGTTGAACGAGGTCCCGCCTGGGCAGAAGGAAATCCTAGCCGTGCCGGACTGACGGCCGGATTAGAATACGAGCTGACATACGGTTGTTGGGGAGGGGCAATAGGTGCCATGTTCTCGATGCAAGGCGAGAAAAAAGGATATTGGGCCGATGGTAACAATATGTTTGTTTTTCCGGCAACGCTCAACTACCATTTCAATAAAATACCTCTGATTCTCAAAGCCGGTTTCCAATATGGTAGAGGTAAATCATTGGACGACTGGTCGATACCCATGGGTGTTGCGTGGCATTTTAACCGATTTTCCATCGAAGCGATGTACAAGCAAGGCATCAGCACCAAGAACCACCGGACCTATGACACATATCCTGAACCAATCTATGGTGAGCACATACCTGGCAAATCGAAATCGGGTAAAAGCAGAACGTTTACCATCACGATTGGCTATAAGTTGCCCATCTGGTAAGAGTTTATTGTACCCACTACCAGCATTGCGGTCTATTTCCCCAACATAATGTTGATGACGGCATTCACGTCGCTCACATCGACTTGGCCGTCGTCGTTGAGGTCAGAATTGCCAGGGAATGAGCTGGCCTGAGCCTTGCCCAGCATGATGTTGATGACGGCATTAACATCGCTCACATCAACCTTGCCGTCACCCGTGATGTCGCCTCTAATCGCCACCTCGATAGGGGCGAACAGCAGGGTAGGAGTGAGGTCATCGGTGACATGGGCCTGGGAGGTTCCGTAGCCGTTACAGTCTGTTAGTATACTATTCAGTGCTTTGCCAATCAAGCTCTCGAGTTGGTTGCGAATCATCGGCACGACAATCAATCGGGCAAAGAAATAGAGGTTAGGCAGTAATTCGTCGACCAACGTTCCGACCTTGTCAAACATGCTGCCTGGCAAGCCTTGGATGTCGCGGGTGGGCTCGTTGCCCAGCGCCATAGCCACCATGATGCGCTCAATGTCATCGTGAAACGCATTGTAGATGGCTTCGGTGGCTTGCTCTTGGGTGAAATTGACTTCACCGATGTAGGCACTATATTGGTTGATAGCTGCCATCAGATCATCCCATGAGTTGTATACAAGGCTTGCCACAATGGGACGTGTGCTGCTCTTGAAGCGATTCAAGGCATATTCCTGGAAGTTGGGAATGTCCTCAATGTGCTCAAGGAAACATGTGTTGACGCTGAACGTGCCACGGTCGGGAGCGACATCGATGGTACGGAACTGGCATGGATAAGTGATGGTCGACCCAGTGGTGATCTCGACCAGCGAATCGGTACGAGCATCGTTAAACTGTGTGGTGATGTTGCCAATGTGCATGTGGCCAGTGAGGACCATCCTGATGCCGTGCTCGATAAAGTGCTGTCGTAAGTTGGGAGCATCAATAACAGTTGCATCGCCCAACAGATTGTCCTGGTCATCGAAGTGCTCGACCAGTTGATGATGCATCATCATGATGACTTGTTTGCCCAGGGCTTGGCCTTGGTCGGCTTTGGCAAGAATCCATTGCAGCGTCGCTTCAGGGATGCCATTAGCATCGATTGATCGGTCGCTGTCACGCTCCATGCATCGGTTGTCGTCAACAGCGATGAGCCACACGCCTGGGATAGGTTCAGCCACATAACTC
>JAEEVE010000132.1 GCA_016290765.1 Muribaculaceae bacterium | reverse complement strand
TCTCCATGGCTAGAAAAATGGCTTGGGCGGTGTTCGTTCTTCGGAAAAACAAACAAAACACCCCCTTTTAGGGGGTGAAACAGCCGTTTTTTATGGGATTTTTGTCAATTTTCCTCAGCCTTCTTTCGTGCGAATTTAAAGTAGGCCGACGGGGTGAGTCCAGTCTGTTTTTTGAAGTTCTGGATAAAACTTGTTCTTGAGGTTACGCCCACACTCTTGGCAATGGCCTCGATGGTATATCTTCCATAATGCTCTACATCATTCATTCTTCGGCAAGCCTCCTGAATGCGATATTGGTTCAGCAATGCCTTGAAGTCACAGTTGGCAAATCGACTGATGGCACTGGAGATGTAACGTACATTACTTCCAACCATCGTATTCAGTTTGCTCATCGAGAAAGACTCATCGTAGATTTCGGGTGAGTTCTCCATCACAGTCTTGACACGCTGGTAAATGTCTTGCAGTAACTGCTCGTCAATGTCGTAGTTAGGTGCAACCTTGTCCTCCACCCCACTCTGCTCGGTCTCTTGCTCAGGCTCCTGCGTTTGCGGCAGCGGCTGTAGCAACTCCTGCACCATCTTTCTAGATTCTTCAAGGTGCGCCAAGTGCTCCAAGTTCTGCTCATAGAGAAGCCGATAACTCTCGGCCAATTGCTTGTTTCGATGGTACAGCATAACCATCAGCGCCAAGAAAATGAGCGCTGCCAAGGCTACGATCCACATGATTTGCGTCATGCGCTCGCGCTTCATCTTTTGCACATAAACCTCCTCGTTGGCTTTCTGCAAGTCAAATACCAGTGGTGCCTTGGTCAGATAAAACAACTGTGTCAATCCCGTCAACGAATCAACCGCCTCATAGTATTTGACCTTACACTCGTTGGCCTTTACAAGATTTCCCTGCTCTAAGTAGAACTTCGACAACATGCTGTAGTAGTCGGGATAACCTTCTTTTAACCCATACTCACGGCACAGGTGCATGTACTGCTCCAACTCATCGAGTGCCTCTTGCGGCTTGTGTACCTTGTTTAAAAGAATGCACTTGAGGTATCGCTCTACGATTTCCAACCTGGCATAGAACTCTCCACTTCTATCTTTTATCAACACCAACGAACTATCAACCGACTGGATGGCGTTGTGGTAATCTTGCTGCTCGACAGACCATGCCGCATGACATAGATGGGTGACATAGTTGGGTTGATGATGCTGTCGGCAATAGTCATGGGTCTCTTCCAGCACCTGTTTTACTTGTCCGAATTGCAGTCCTGTCGTGACCAAATTAAACATAAACAAGTCGCGCACTGTGTCGTTTTGCGCCTTGCACCAATATGCTTTCTTGAAATTGCCTATGGTCAGCGACATATCATCTCCCTCATGCGATGACTCATATTGCAAATACAAGCATCCTAACTCATGATAGATATATGCCATCAGTGTCGAGTCGCCTAATTCGGTGGCAGCCTGTTGAGCTATCAGCAAGCAATCGGCAGCCTTTTGATAGTTATAGTAGTGAACCTGATAGAGGTGACCTAGCCAAAAAGTAGCACTGATACACGCCTTGCGTTCGTTATCGCGCGCATTGCCCAATCGTCCAGCAGCAATGGAAAAGCAGATGAGTGCACTGTCGCTCTGCTCATTATTCATGAATGACCTTCCTTTCTTATTCAATTCTTCGGTGGACAATTGCTGCCACTTAGTAGGATAGGTCGTGCCGGCAAACACTGCAGCCATCACCGCCACCACACAAATTAGTATGGTGGAGACAACAGCAACAATTCGCTTATAACCAACTTGTAGTGCAAGAATCATGATATGCGAAGTGTAAGAATACACTAAAATTTCTTGCAAAGATAGTGGTTTTTTGCCAATCAAACACAACGACGGCTCATTTTTTGGTTTATCACCATAAAACGAGCCGCCGCGAATATTCCTGTGCTAAGCAGTCTTACTTGCCGAGCATGAGGTTGATGACAGCGTTGACATCAGAGATGTCGACCTTTCCGTCGCCGTCGAGATCGGCGGCAGGCACTACCTCGGCTTTGCCAAGCATCATGTTGATCACAGCATTGACGTCAGCGATGTCGACCTTTCCATCACCGTTGATGTCGCCAATGACACCAGCGCTCAAGAGAGGTACTTGCTCGCAATTGATGACTTCCTTATCAGTCCCGGCACCAAGACGGTGAGCAAGCGCGATGACATGCATCTTCTCGGGCTTCCAGGTACTATTGAGCGTCACGATATAGCCCTTCTCAAAATCGGTCTTGCCAGTGACACTGATTACATCGCCACTGAAGGCGCTGGGGATGGCACGCACCACATTATTGTGCAAGTAGTCGTTCACATAGGTGCCCTGGTTGAGCTGACGAGCGACCAGGCTATCTTCGGTCACATAGACAGTCAGGCCCATGGTTGAGCCGTAGATAGTGGCGAAGTCTTCGCCGAGCTGACCTGACACCTTGATGGCGAGCTTTCTGGTCGACTCGTCGTAGGTCGGCTCAATGTTAAGCGAAGCCAAAGCGGGTGTTGGATTGTTGTCGAAATACAATTCCTTAAACATCTGTGCAGCCTGCTGGGCATACTGCTCATAGTAGCCAAGACTATGAATAACCGAGCCTGTCATCTCGGCATCAAAGCGGTTGAAAGTACCAGACGGTGCAGAATTACATCCCAGATAATTAGCCAACTGCGAGCCCTTGGAAATCACGAACGGGTCGCCCGTCGACGGGATGTTGACATGGACAGCAGCCCAAACCATGTTGTCGCCGCACAGTTTCTGCAGTTCCTTGAGCACAGTAGTACCCAGCGGGCACCATGTGCAGGTAGTGCTAGTAAACTGCTCGACCAGGTTCTTCTGACGGGGGAATGCCGCGGTGTAGGCCATAAAAGTGCTCGAAACACTAGGGCCGTCGATCACTTCCTCGCCGGCAACAGTCTTAGCGCGCAGCGTGAAGGTATGCTCACCCGAAGTCACTCCATCGAGCGGGCAAATATTCTGATAGTTCACACCTGCCATTGTCAGTGCTTGTGGCGAGTCGATGGTGCCCATGACCTCATCGTCAACAAGCATGTCGATGGTGTAGTTTTCGAGCGTAGCAATGCCATAGTTGCTCAGATTAACTGCAAAAGCTAAGCCATCGCTAATCTTGGCATAATTGTAATTGACAAGATTAGCCATCACCAGGTTGTAGGGCGGGAAGTTCTCGTTCTCAACGATAGCCTGAACACTGAGGTTTCCATAGTCCGACAGACCGATGTCCTGCCACTGGTTGTTGGTCAGTGAACCAGCATTGGTGTAAGATGTCAGAATATTACCCTCCTCGACCACCGAGATAGGATAGCAGTTAGTGGTGCTACCCTTGATCTGCTTATACTGGTAACCGAGCATCAGACCAACGATGCCATCGGTGCTGATGGTAAACGGGTTGGTCAACTCAACCTGGTTCCATCCAGTCACCGTCGTGGCTACGTCTTGCCACACCAATGGTTCACCAAGCGTCAGAGGCGACATACTGGTCACAGGATAGATAAACACTGCGCCATCGCTAATGGGGGCGCAAAGGCCAAAACGAATGGCCTTCACCTCACCGCCATTGAACGGCTCAACCATTTCGAGGGGGAGCACTGTTCCCATCTGGAAAACGCCTTCGTATCCAGCTAGGCCCAAGCCGCTATCAGACAACGCATCGGAGACATAAGGCCCCATGTAGAGTTGGTTTGGCCCCAGCGCCTTAGCCACAGGCGCCTTCATTGAACGCGGAGTTAATGGTTGTGCAGCATTGCGTTGCAGCAGCTGCGCATTGGCTAGTGTGGCACACATTGCCACCAAAACAAAGGAAAGTAAGAATTTTTTCATCATAACCATACGATTTTTAAAAAAAATTTGTTTGCAAAAGTAGAACAAAAATCTGAATCACCAAAATTATTTTTTACTTTCCTTCGACAATTTGACCTAAGGGTCAAAAAACTCACGCAGATTACGCTGATTATTTACGGAGGAGTTTATCGAGCAGATGATTGTATCTGCTAAATCAGAAACTTCCGCTATATCTGCGTGATCTGCGTGAGATCTAATCTTCAACTGAGACAATTACTTGCCCAGCATGAGGTTGATGACTGCGTTGACATCAGAGATGTCGACCTTCTCGTCGCCGTTGAGGTCGGCGGCAGGCACTGCCTCGACCTTGCCGAGCATCATGTTGATGATGGCATTGACGTCGGCGATGTCCACCTTTCCATCACCATTGATGTCGCCCACGAGTGCTTGAGAAGGTTCAGGCATGTCCTTGACCTCTAGGGTCTCGCAGTTGAAGATTTCCTTCTTGGTTCCGCTGCCCTTGCGATTGACAAATGCGACGACGCGCATGTTATCGGCATTCCAATCCTCGCTCAGCGTGGTGGTGAACTCGTTGACATAGGCTGTCTTGTCTTCGTTCCATCCCATAGCCGTTCCTGAGATGGCGCTGAGCATGTCGCGCATCACATGGTTGTGCGTGTAGTTCTCAATCCACGTGCCACTGTTGAGCTGGCGGGCAATGAGGCCGTCTTCGGTGAGGTAAACGGTGACGCCCAGCATGTTGTTGAACAGGGTCTTCTGTTCCGGGGTCACATCGCCCGAGACCTTCAGTTTGAGCTCACGAGTAGCCCTGTCGTAGGTTCCCTCGAGTTGGATGTTGGCCACCACAGGTGTCCAGTTGTCGCCAATGTAGGACTCACAGAGATAATCGGCATAGAGCTGGTTGTTGCCGCCAAAGTTGATGCCGAAGCAAAGGGTTCCTGACTTCTCATAATCGAAGCGGTTAAAGGTGGCGGTGGGATAACTATCGGCGCCCAAGTAACTCATAATCTGGTCGCTCTTGATGTTGTGGAAGATGTCGGTGCCGCTCATGTTGCCATGCACCGAGACCCATGCCAAGTTGCCATCGAGGAGCTGATCGACCCGCTTGATAAAGTCCTCGCCCGAGGGGCAATAGGTGCAATATTGTGAGGTGAAGTGCTCGACCACATTCTTCTGGCGCGGGAACGACTCGTGATAGGCCGTGAACTTGCCCGAGAGCAGGGTGCCATTCTCAACGGGCTCGCCGTCAATCTCGGCTACTTGCAGGGCAAAGGTGTGCTTGCCGGTGGTCAGCTCGACCCCCTCGAACGAGCAGGTCGCACTGATGGTCACCTCGTTGGGAGTCAATTCTATGGGCGAATCAAAGTTGTCGACCACCTGGCCGTCGACCAAGGCATTGATGACATAGTTGTCGAGCGTCTTAACGCCGAAGTTATAGAGCGTGACACGGAAGTTGAGGCCGTCGGGCACCTTGGCATAATCATTGACAACAAGGTCGCGCATGCGCAAGTCGTAGTCGGCAAAGTTCTCGCTCTCGACAATGGCCTGGACACTCAGGTTGCCAAAGTTGGCCATGCCCACATCATACCATCCCGGGGTGCCCGTGTTAAAGTCGCCATACATGAATGACTGCAGAAGATTATCACCTGCCATGACCAACGACAGCGGGTAACTGGCATCACCAGCATTGGACAGCTGCCTGTACTGGAAGCCCAACATGAATCCTGCCGTACCCTCGGTCGAGATAATATAAGGCTCGTTGATGGTAATGTCGTTCCATCCCGCATGCATCTCGCCCACTTCCTGTTCAATCACGGGGTCGCCTAGAGTGAGCGGCGACAGATTGATGACGGGCCACAACAGCACCGCACCATCAGAGGCTCCATGCCAAAGCCCCACGCGAATGACCTTGACCTCACCGCCCTCATAGTTCTTCACATAGTTGAGCGGCAAAATGGTGCCTGCACGCAACACCTCGTCATAGGATGTCAAGCCCAAGCCATTTACGGCCAATTCATCGGTATAGTACGGAGCCATATATAACTGATTGTTTCCCAATGCCTTTGCTATAGGGGCTTTGGCCGCCTTAGGGATAATTGGAGAGGTTGCAGGATTCGGAACAATCTGTTGTGCGCCAGCAGTGGCTGCACACAGGATGGCAATCGCCAGATAAAGTAGATATTTCTTCATAGTTTCGTTTGAATGATTAATTCATTATCCATTATTTGCCCAGCATGATGTTGATGACTGCGTTCACGTCGGCAATGTCAACATTGCCGTCACCCGTGACATCACCTGCCACCGTCTGCTCAGCCTTGCCGAGCATCATGTTGATGACGGCATTGACGTCGGCGATGTCGACGAGGCCATCGCCAGTCACATCACCAGCCACAGGCTGCACCAGCAAGTCGCGCAGATGCAGCATCTGGCAGTTGATGACATTGCGATAGACTTCGGTGTTGCGGCTGACAAATGCCACAATGCTCATGTTCTCGACCCTCCAGGCGGCCTTGAGCGTAAAGTTGTAGTCGTTGGCATAGTGTGTGTGCTCGTCGTTCCACTTGAGCGCATCGCCTTTGTAGTCGCTCAAAGCGTCACGGAAGACATTGTTGTGGACAAAGTCCTCTATCCATTCGGTACCATAGAGTTGCTGCGCTACCAGGCTATCTTCAATCAGGTAGACTGTGAGTGTGACATCACTGCCGAAGGCGGCCCCAAAGTCGCTGGTCACATCGCCATTGACGTTAAGCTGCAGCACCCGGGTGGTATCGTTAAAATTGGCATCAATCACGACATCGGCCAACACAGGTGTCGTGACGTTGTTGTCCAGTTGCTCGCTGAAAAATTCAGCCATGGCTTGCTGATTCTCGGGATAGGCACTCACCACCTGCATGAACGTTCCCTGATAGGGGGTGCGGTCGAACGCTGCAGTGGGCATGGATGAAGCCCCCAGGAAGCCAATCAACGCAGTGGACTTGAAGGTGCGGAACACATCGGTAGCTCCCTGGTTGCCGTGAATGGACACGCGGGCAATGTCGCTGCGCATCTCACCCATCAGTTCCAGCACATGATCGCCCCAAGGACAATAGGAGCAGCCCTGTGAGGTGACATGCTCTACCAGGTGCTTGTGACGGATAAACTCGTCGGCCTGAGTGCCAAAGGCGAAAGCCGTTACAAAAGCCACTATCAGCAGGATTCGTTTCATGAAAAATAATTGAGAAAAAAGAAAAAAGGTAGTGCCGCCCTTACAGCGGCACTACCAAAACTTAGAAACTTATTTAATAATCTTCTGGGTGGTGCCGTCGCTCATGCGAACGATGTTGACACCGCTCTGCATCTCGCTCAGGCGCTTGCCGTCGATGGTGTAGATACCCTCGACAGTCACCTCGCTAGAGGTCTTGACGCCATCGATACCCGTGTTCGGAATCTCCTCGATGGTGAGGAACTTCTGCCAAATGTTGGCATTGCGATAGTTGTCAATGCATCCATCGGGAACATACAGGATGACGGTCGAGTACTTCGACTCGTCATTGAACAAATCGTTGGTGAGAGCTACAGGATTCTCAGCACGGCTGACCAGTTCGTTCATAGCACCGCAGTCCTGGAAGGGCCATTGTCCAACAAAGGTCAAGGTTGAGGGCAACTCAACACGCTCCAATGCATCGCAACGGTTAAAGGCACCCATGCCAATCCACTCAAGACCCTCGGGCAGAACAGCCTCCTTAATATTCCAAGTGTAGGAGAAGGAATAATCATAGAGATACTTCAGGTTCTTGGGGAAATTGAGCTCGGTGACACTCTTGAGTGAACGGAATGCCTGGTAATCAATCTTCTCAATGTTGTCGCCCAAAATCAGCTCGGTTGCCTCGGTACAGTTGTCAAATGCATTGCGGTCGATGGTCTTGCAGTTATTGCCAATGACAATTTTCTTGAGGTTCTTGCAACGGTTGACAGCGTCGCTCATGACAATCTCAACCTCTTCGGGCAAGATCAGCTCGGTAGCGGGATTAGCCACGGGGAAGCCCCAAACGACCTTCTTGTCCTTGCTCATGAGCAGCGAGTTCTCGACGCAGAGGTACGGGTTGTTTTCGTCGACGGTGATCTCGGCCATGCTGGTTGCCTTGTAGTGGAAGTCGTGGCCCACGCT
>JAEEVE010000131.1 GCA_016290765.1 Muribaculaceae bacterium | reverse complement strand
TGACCTATAAGGATACCTTTGGTGACCACAATCTGGGCGTGATGCTGGGTCACTCGCTCCGCGAGGACAAGTTCCACAGTCTCTATGGTATCGGTTATGGTATCGTCGATGGCGATGATGCCTATAAGTACATCAGCCTGGGTACCGATGGTGATGCTAGCCGTGCCGGTGACGGTG
Source organism: Muribaculaceae bacterium (assembly GCA_016290765.1). Taxonomy (GTDB): domain Bacteria; phylum Bacteroidota; class Bacteroidia; order Bacteroidales; family Muribaculaceae; genus Sodaliphilus. The sequence continues at coordinate 7,811 of JAEEVE010000131.1, read as the reverse complement.
GTACCCGTTACCGCAGCAACAGCTACTTTGGCCGTATCAACTATGACTACATGGGCAAGTACCTGTTGATGTTCACCTTCCGTGCCGACGGTACGAGCAAGTACCAGGAGACTTGGGGATACTATCCCTCGATTGGTGCTGCTTGGGTCATCTCCAAGGAAGACTTCATGCAGAACCAGAATGCTATCGACTTCCTGAAGCTGCGCGCCAGCTGGGGTCGTCTGGGTAACAACGCCGTGCCTGCAAGCGACGGATTCCGCTCGGTTTCGACTGGTGTGTGGTCGTCGGGTGTTTATGGTAATGCCACCATCGCTGGATTCCAGAACAACAGCTACTTCACCAACCTGAAGTGGGAGGTCGTCGACGAGACCAACGTCGGTCTTGAGCTTGCAACCCTGAACAACCGTCTGAGCTTTGACATCGACTGGTTCTACCGCATGACCAACAAGGCCGTTATTGCACCGCGCCTGCCCTTTGAGAATGGCACTCTGCTTCAGAACATCGGTAAGATTCTCAACACGGGTGTTGATGTGAGCATCAACTGGGCCGACCGCATTGGCAATGACTTCAAGTATTACATTGGTGCCAATCTCTCTTACCTCAAGAATGAGGTGAAAGACCTGGCCGGTAACCCCTATATCGCAGGCGGTAAGACCTATCAGTTTGTGGGCAAGGAGATGAACTCGTTCTATGGCTATGTTGTTGAAGGTATCTATCAGACCGAGGCCGAATGTGCAGCCGACAAAACCGCACAGGCCAATGGCTTGCAGCCTGGTGACTTCAAGTACAAGGACCTCAATGGCGACGGCATCGTCGATGGCGAGGACCGCACCACGCTGGGTTCCTATCTGCCTAACTTCATCTACAGCTTTAACCTGGGCTTCCAGTGGAAGGGCCTTGACTTCGCCCTGACCACCTATGGCAACGCCGGCGCACAGATGTACAACCGCAAGCGCGCGCTGCGTTATGCTCAGTCGAACTACAACTTTGACCACGACCAGGTGGTGAATCGCTGGACCGGTCCTGGCTCAACCAACACCTATCCTTCGGCAGCTGGTTGGGTACGCACGTGGAACGTGAGCGACCAGCGCGTCAACTCGTTCTTTGTCGAGGACGCCAACTTCTTCCGCATCCAGAATGTCACTTTGGGCTACACCTTCAAGAATATTAAGATGGGTAGCTACACCCTGCCGTCGCTGCGCCTGAGCGCAACGGCCGATCGACCCCTCACCCTCTTTGGCGCTCACAGCTTTACGCCCGAGTTGAATGATATTGAGGGTTGGGATACCGAGGTCTATCCGCTGACCGCTACTTACACCTTCGGTGTGACCATCGATTTCTAAGGGATTCAGTCAATTACAAATTTTCATAAATACATACGACAATGAAATTTCTGAAATATATCATGATTGCAGCGCTGATGGTGGGTGCCACTTCCTGCAACGACTGGATGGACATCCTGCCCGAGAACACCTTGCCCGAGGCAGATGTCGACTATACCAAGACCAGTGAGATGTATATGCCGGTATCGGGTGTCTATGCTAAGCTGCGCACTGGCGGTATGCACTGGGTGATTTGGCCCTTGAGCATCGTCCGCGACGGTGATGTATGGAGTGGCCGTGTTGACGACCAGGGCCTGCTGGTTGACTTTGGTAACCTGAAGTATGACAACTCGTTCTGGGGACTGAACGAGATGTGGAACCAGTACTATGGCATGGTCAAGGTAGCCAATGGAGCTCTTGAGTCACTTGACCAGTATGCCGAGCACATTACAAGCGATACCGACCGTGCGACCTATCGCGCCTATTGTGGTGAGGTGCGCATCCTGCGTGCTTATGCTTATTATCGTCTGACGCAGGCTTTTGGCGATGTGACCATCTTGCGCACTAACAGCCAGAGCGACCTGACTCGTTCGACCCGCAATGCAGTGGAGCGTTACATGCTCGAGGACTTGCAATATGCCATTGAAAACTGCCCGAAAGTGCGTCCTAACGAGGCATCGCACCTCGGTGCAGCAACGGCTTACACTGCTATGGCATTGGCTGCGAAGATTCGCTTGAACCGTGGTGAGTGGGCCGAAGCCGAGGCGCTGACCAATGACATCATTTCGAGCCAGAAGTTCAGCCTCTATCCCGACTTCTACAACTTGTTCAAGATTCCTGGCAAGCTGTGCAACGAGAGCCTTCTTGAGTGCCAGTGCACCGACTTCGGTCAGGGCAGTGGCGACATGGTCGATGCTGACCAGTGGTTTGTCTTCCAGGGCCCGGGCAACTTAGGCGGATGGAACTTTGTGGGCATTACCGACAAGTTCATCAACTGGGCAGAGAGCCGCAACGAGACGATCCGTCTTGAGACTTCGGTGCTCGTTGGTGGTACTACCACCCGCGACGGCGACTTTATCAACGTCATGGGCAATGTCAACAACACCAACACCTGGAATGGAAAGGCCTACACGCCGACCAACCAGTTGACACCTGGCCGCACGAAGTATGGCTCAAACAACAATATCCGCATTCTGCGCTATGCCGAGGTGCTGCTCATTAATGCCGAGGCCAAGGTTCGCCAAGGCAAGAATGGCGACCAGCCGTTCAACCTGGTTCGCACGCGCGCCCAGATGCCGACGCTGACCAATGTCACCGTTGACCAGATTCTGGATGAGCGCCGCATGGAGCTGGTGTGCGAGTGGGGTGAGCGCTACAACGACCTCTGTCGCACTGGCAAGGCCGCAACCGAGCTCACTGGCTGGAACGAGAGTGTCCGCTACTATCCCGTTCCGCTGGCACAGAAGCAGACCGTTCCCACACTGGCCAATGATCCTATTGACCAATAATAATCATACGCTCTTCAACATAAGCAAGGCGGGGTGATATCCTCAAGGCATCACCCCGCCTTTAAAAAATCGACTGACAATGAAATCCTTTCTTACCTTCATGACATTGTTGCTGGGCTTGTCGGCGCTGGCGAGCACCGACTCGGTCAAGTTCATCAAGGGGCAGGTGAGCGACTACTTCATCCCTGTGGTCACACAGTATGATGTCGTGGGAGTGGTTACCGATGCCGCGGGTAGGCCCCTAGAAGGCGCTACTGTGATGTGGCTCTATAGCCCTGCGCACAGCAACACCGATGCACATGGACGATTTAGCCTGGTGGGAGTTGACACCGACACCCTGTTGTGTGTGCATTATCCAGGCAAGGAGATGACTGTGGTTACACGCCAGGCGTCCAATCACCAGGTCAACATTGTCATGTCCGACAAGACCAGCGGCAGTATCGCCGCACCTCGCCGTGCAGCCATTGCCACGCGCTGGTATGACCCGCGCAATACGTCGACGAGCACCTATTGCAACCCGCTCAACATCAGTTATAACTATGAGCCCTGGAACAACAACACGCGTCGGGGGGGCTCGTTCCGCTCGTCAGCCGACCCCATGGCACTCGCCTATAAGGGTGAGTACTACCTGTTCTCGACCAATCAGGGAGGTTTCCACTACTCGCGCAACCTCAGTGACTGGGACTTTGGCCAGGCATCATTTCAGCGCCATCTCGCCGATGACGATGAGTGCGCACCTGCTGCTTGGGTTGTGGGAGACACTTTATTTTACACGGGCTCGACCTACGAGGGGCTGCCTATCTGGTACAGCACAGATCCCAAGAATGGTCGGTGGCGCCGAGCTGTCGAGCGCAACACGCTGCCCACCTGGGACCCCTATGTTTTCCTTGACGATGACGGACAACTCTATGAGTATTACGGCTCGAGCAACGAGTATCCCGTCAAGGGCGTGCAAATCAGCCGTGAAGATTTCACACCCATCAGCAAGATCCATGACCTGGTGCTGCTTCACCCCGAGCAACATGGGTGGGAGCGATTTGGCATGAATAATGACGATGAGGTGACACTCAAGCCCTTTATGGAGGGCGCGTTCATGACTAAACATAACGGCAAGTACTACTTCCAATATGGCGCTCCTGGCACTGAATTCAAGATTTACGCCGACGGCGTTTACGTCGGTGACAACCCGTTGGGACCCTTCACCTATCAGAAGCACAACCCCATGAGCTACAAGCCTGGCGGCTTTGTGCAGGGCGTAGGACACGGTGGCACCTTTGCCGACCTTAATGGCAACTACTGGCATGTGGGCACCTGCATGCTCTCGCTTAAGTACAAGTTTGAACGCCGCATCGGGCTTTATCCCACCGCCTTCGACCGCGATGGCGTGATGTATACCCACACTGCTTTTGGCGACTATCCCACATGGAACGCCGATCGCGATTTCAAAAATCCCGCCGACCGCTTCACGGGCTGGATGCTCTTGAGCTATGGTAAGCCTGTGACTGTCTCAAGCACCGACAGCACGCTCACAGCAGCGAGCATCACCGACGAGAACATGCGCACCTACTGGGCTGCCGCAACGGGCGGTACCGACGAGTGGGCGCAGATGGACTTGGGTAGCATGTGCACCATCCGCGCCATGCAGTTCAACTTCTATGACCACCATACCGTGCAGCATAACCGTGCCAACGATATCTACTACCAGTACCGCGTGCTGGCCAGCGACGATGGCGTGCACTGGACACTGGTCATCGACAAGAGTGACAACGACCGCGATGTGCCGCATGACTACATTGAACTGCGTGAGCCACTGAGGGCTCGATTTCTACGTGTCGAGAACCTGCACATGCCATCGGGTGGCAACTTCTGTCTGAGCGGATGGCGCATCTTCGGAAATGCCGAAGGACGGCGACCCGCTGCGGTGAAACGATTTACCGTCAATCGTGACAAATCTGATCAGCGCAACGCCATGCTCACCTGGACGCCCGTCGATGGAGCCTATGGCTACAACATCTATTATGGTACCGCGCCCGACAAACTATACCACTGCATCACCGTCAATGGTGACACGCAATATGACCTGCGAGCCCTGGATTTAGGCACTGACTATCACTTCGCCATCGAAGCCCTCGCCGAGACTGGCCGCAGCCCTTTGACGAAATTTATCACTCAACAATAGTATGAAAAGATTACTCACATTATGTATTGTGCATTGTGCATTGTGCATTGCTCTGACGACCACAGGCTGCAAGAGCACGGCCAAAGCCGTTGCCGACGAGCCACAAACGACCGAAACTGAGCGCCCGGCATCGTTTGCCAGTGATGACGCGATGCTTGACTACATCCAGCAGGTACACTTCAACTACATGTGGGATGGCGCAGAACCTAACTCGGGTCTCGCACGCGAGCGCATTCACCTCGACGGCCAGTATCCCGAGAACGACCAGGATGTGGTTACCACGGGCGGCAGTGGATTTGGCATAGCAGGACTGATTGCTGCCATGGATCGTGGCTTTATTACACGCGACCAAGGTGTCGAGCGACTCACGCGCATCGTCGGATGGCTTGAGAAAGCCGACCGCTTCCATGGCGTATGGCCCCATTGGCTCTATGGCCCGACAGGTAAAGTCAAGCCTTTTGGACAGAAAGACAATGGCGGCGACCTGGTAGAGAGTTGTTTCTTGATGCAGGGACTGCTCTGCGCACGCCAGTACCTGGATCGTGAAACCCAGGCCGAAAAAGACTTGGTGGCACGCATCAACGCACTGTGGCAAGCCATGGAGTTTGACTGGTACACCCGTGGTGGGCAGGAGGTTATCTATTGGCACTGGTCGCCCGAGTATGAGTGGGAGATGAACTTCCCTCTCGAGGGCTATAACGAGTGCCTGATTGTCTATATTCTTGCAGCTGCATCGCCCACGCACACCGTACCCGCCGACTGCTACCACAAGGGCTGGGCGCGCTCGGGAGGCATCAAGACCACTGCGGCACCCTATGACTGCCCCCTTGAATTGAAGCACAATGGTGCCGAGGCGACGGGTGGACCGCTCTTTTGGGCACATTACAGTTATATCGGCCTTGACCCTCGTGGTCTCAAAGATCAGTACGCCGATTACTGGAACGTGGTGCGCAACCATGCGCTGAGCAATTATAAGTACTGCGTCGATAATCCCAAGCACTATCGTGGCTACGGCCCCGACTGTTGGGGACTCACGGCAAGTTATTCGCCCAACGGCTATGCAGCGCACTGCCCGGGACAAGATTTGGGTGTCATCACTCCTACTGCGGCATTGTCTTCGTTCCCTTACACGTCCACCGAGTCGATGGCGGCACTCAAGGGATTCTACGGTCGTGGCGAGAGCATTTGGGGCAAGTATGGCTTCTACGATGCTTTCAGTCCTGTCTCGGGATGGACATTGCCTCACTATCTTGCTATCGACCAGTGTACCATCGCCCCAATGATTGAGAATTATCGCACAGGCCTGCTGTGGCGACTGTTCATGAGCTGTCCCGAGGTTCAGCAAGGGCTTCAGAAACTAGGTTTTACTGTGACAAATAAATAATATAATAAAGATAATATGAAAAGATTATTGACATTGTGCATTATGCATTGTGCATTGTGCATTGCTATGGCTCAGGGTGTTGACCATGCCCAGATGAACCGCTTTGTTGACAACCTGATGGCGCAGATGACCCTGCAGGAGAAGATTGGGCAGCTCAACCTGCCTGTCACGGGCGACATTATCACGGGTACTGCCGTCAGTGGCAATGTCGTGGACCAAATCAAGTCCGGTAAGGTTGGAGGACTGTTCAACATGAAGGGTGTCAAGAGCATCCGTCAGTTGCAGGAGGTGGCCGTCAAACAGAGCCGCCTGGGCATCCCCTTGATTTTCGGTATGGACGTGATTCATGGCTATGAGACAGTATTCCCTATTCCCTTCGCTTTGTCGATGAGTTGGGACATGGATGCCATCCGCAACTCGGCCCGCATCGCCGCCGTCGAGGCCACAGCCGACGGCATCTGTTGGACATTCAGCCCCATGGTTGACGTGTGCCGCGAGCCTCGCTGGGGACGCATGAGCGAGGGCAATGGCGAGGACCCCTTCCTGGGTGCTGCCATCTGCCGCGCCATGATTGAGGGATATCAGGGTACCGACCTGACCGACCGTGCCACCATGATGTCGTGCGTTAAGCACTTTGCCCTCTATGGCGCTCCCGAGGCTGGTCGTGACTATAACACGGTTGACATGAGTCGTGTGCGCATGTTCAACGAGTACTTCCCGCCTTATCAAGCAGGTGCCGAGGCAGGTGCTGGCAGTTTCATGACTTCGTTCAACACCATCGACTATATCCCCGCCACGGGCAACCGTTGGCTCATGACCGAGGTGCTGCGCGACCGCTGGGGTTTTGACGGATTTGTCGTTACTGACTACACCGCCATCAGCGAGATGATCAACCATGGCATGGGCGACTTGCAGCAGGTGTCGGCACTGGCACTGAATGCAGGCACCGACATGGACATGGTGGCCGAGGGATTTCTGGGCACACTTGAGCAATCGCTCAGTGAGGGCAAGGTGACGATGGAAGCTATCGACCAGGCATGCCGTCGCATTCTCGAGGCAAAGTACAAACTGGGTCTGTTTGACGACCCCTATCGCTATCTCGACGACAAGCGCGCCAAGAAGGAAATCTTCACCGCTGAGCACCGTGCCGCAGCACGCAAGCTTGCCACCGAGACATTTGTGCTGCTGCAGAACAACGACAATGTGTTGCCGCTCAAGCGCACAGGCAAGATTGCTCTCGTGGGTCCGTTGGCCAATACCCGCGCCAACATGCCGGGTACCTGGAGTGTCGCTGCCACCAGCGACCGCTACAGCACCTTGCTTGAAGCCATGCAGCGTGCCACCAAGGGCAAGGCCTAGGTGCTTTATGCCAAGGGATGCAATGTGTGCTACGATGCCGAGCTTGAGAAGAACTCGAC
>JAEEVE010000130.1 GCA_016290765.1 Muribaculaceae bacterium | reverse complement strand
CTCAACGAGCCAGGCAACACTGATGATGTTTATGTTCAGAACATATTGTTATGCGATGAATACGCTATATCAGATGAACTTGGAGCAAACTTCGGTGCTGAAGTTGAGGGGCTATGGTCTAGCAGTGAACCTTTATGTGACTTCTATGTCAACGATGTAAGTGAACGCTATACATTCTATTCTTATCGTGTAGCTTTAAAAGACCATTCTGTTTACACTTCAGCCTACGAAGTACAAGGAGCATCAGGTAATGTCACCATCTCAAATGATCCTTCCAAATTCATCTTATTTGAGGAACCATTTCTAGTCCCGAGCCGTGAAGGCGAAGAATTATACATGTCATTCGACCATTTCTTCCGTCGAGAAGGCGCATATAGCATGGGTATCAATACTACAACTTTTACAGTGCCACTAGCCGAAGGGGAGAGATGCGAGTACTACATAAGCGCATCTACCGATGACAGCCAGATTGGCTTCGTTCCCGCTATCCAACCCTCAGTATGCATCAAGACAGTGGAAATGACACCTTGGGGTGAGGAGCAAGAAGGATACAACCCTGTAATGCTTTGTATGCCATTGGTAAAAACGAACGACCAAATATTTTTTGCCAACAATGGCACAGGAAGTCGGGTATTATATCCAGGCCCTAATTTTAGTACCGAACCGAGTGAGGTACTAGACTGGCTGGGACGTGACATCAAAGTATACCCAGAATGGCCGACACACCCAATCTTCAGTTATGTTGTCGATAAAAAAATAGATAACTTGGGCAACAATTGCCCCCTGCTAGTGAGCGACGCATATCAGTATGAGATAGCTTATAACTGGGAAGATGAAGAGGGAAATCCTGTGAGTCAGACTTTCCGAACTATGAATTTGAACTGCGACTACATTGGCCGATACGGAGAACGACCTGACTATACCGCCCAAGCCACCATCAAAGTCAACGGCGAAGATTATGCAGGCCCACTAAACAACATGGAGGCACTTCTATGCGGAGAAATCGAAATAAATCTCACGAACGAATCTGTATCTGTTGATGAGATGACAAGTTCAAATAAGGCACGGTTACACTATAATGCCGGAAGTGAAGATGAAAACCCACCAACAATGACCATGTTACATTTCAAGATGGGAAATGGCGATGTGACAGACCGCTTCTCCACCGCCGATGAAGGTATAGTAGAGTTTAGTGCAAGTGATTTCAATTTTATATTAACACAACAAAACTATGGCTCTTACAACCGCATCGCTCTCAAGAAAGTGGAGGTGAGTTATTCGCCCTATGGTGAGGACAACTGGGACAAGTTGAACGTGGAGGAAGTGCCGGAGAACTACTGGCCAGTGATGGGGTGGTTTTATACGGGTTCGTTAGCTGGTGTAACATGTCAGGGATTGAATGGCTGGTTTGACTTGAAGATTCGCTTGACCGATGACGCTGGCAACTGGCAGGAGCAGGTGCTCAGCCCTGCTTTCCGCATCGATGACCTCGCTTATACAAGTGTGGCTACTATCACACCTGCAAGCAAGAGCGGTGACAATGCCATCTATAACCTCGCCGGTCAACGCATGCGTGGCGACCTGAACTCCCTGCCCCACGGCATCTACATTGCCAACGGCAAGAAGGTGGTAAAGTAAAAGTCCTATACTCACTTATGGCAAACAAGAACGTCTGACAGCAAGAGACTGCCAGACGTTTTTTGTTCTTGTGTTCTTATGTCTTAGATAGAATTTTGAGCGATAGACGGGATTCGAACCCGCGACCCTCAGCTTGGGAAGCTGATGCTCTACCAACTGAGCTACTATCGCCTATTTAATGCACAATGTATAATGCACAATTACTTTATATCACATGCTCAGGTTTTCGAGGGAGGCGATGGAGTCGGTGCCGTTGCTGTCGACCTTGACCAAGATGCTGATTGAGTCGCCTATCTCGTAGGTAAAGTCGATGTCGGACGGAATCTCAAAGTCGAGGGTGTCGTCGTAGAACTTGAGATTGATGTTGCTGCGCGACCCGTCAACGACGATGCCACGATAGAGCATGTCGCCATTGGGCAACACCACAACACTGTCGGGACGATGGGCCACCGAGTCAGAGTCCTTGCCACTGTCATTACCCTCGCTATTACCCCATGTGCAGCCGGCCAACGCGAGCAGACCAGCCATGAGCATGTATTTTGTAAACTTCTTCATTTTCGGTGCAAAGGTACAACAAAGTTTTCAGTTTTCAGTTATCAGTTACCAGTTTTTGTTGATAATTGAGAATTATTTTTGCCCGACCCCTGTTTTTAACACTTGCAGTGCATGAAAAATGCCGACCCGTCATGGGTCGGCATTTTGTTTGCATGAAGCGGGTCAGATTACTCAGCACCCTTCTCCATTTGCTCCTTCAGGGCAGCCAGTGCGCTGATGTCACCCAGAGTAGTCTTCTCGACGGTGGCAGCAGGAGCGGCCTCCTCAGCGGCGGGCTTGGTGCCCTGCTGAGCCTTGCGGGCCTTGCGAGCCTCGGCCTTCTGCTCATCCTCGAAGATGCGGCTGTGCGACAGGATGATGCGCTTAGCGTCCTTGTTGAACTCGATGACCTTGAACTGGAGCTTCTCGTCCTTCTGAGCTTGCGATCCATCTTCCTTCACCAGGTGCTTGGGGGTAGCAAAGCCCTCAACACCGTAAGGCTGCAGGTTGATCACGGCGCCCTTGTCGAGCATCTCGGTGATCACGCCCTCGTGGATGCTGCCAGTGGTAAACACGGTCTCAAACACGTCCCAAGGATTCTGCTCGAGCTGCTTGTGTCCCAGGCTCAGGCGACGGTTCTCCTTGTCGATCTCCAGAACCTTCACGTCGATGGGAGCACCAATCTGCGTGAACTCGCTGGGGTGCTTCACCTTCTTGGTCCACGACAGGTCGCTGATGTGGATCAGGCCGTCAACGCCCTCTTCCAACTCAACAAACACGCCGAAGTTGGTGAAGTTGCGCACCTTGGCGGTGTGCTGCGAGCCAACGGGGTACTTGACCTCGATGTCCTCCCAAGGATCCTTCTTGAGCTGCTTGACGCCCAGAGACATCTTGCGCTCCTCGCGATCCAGTGCCAGGATCTGTGCCTCGACGGTGTCGCCCACCTTCATGAAGTCCTGAGCACTGCGCAGGTGCTGTGACCACGACATCTCGCTGACGTGGATCAGACCTTCGACGCCAGGAGCGACCTCGACGAATGCTCCGTAGTCGTACATCACGACCACGCGGCCCGTCACTTTGTCGCCCACCTTCAGGTCGGGATCGAGCTTGTCCCAAGGATGCGGCTGGAGTTGCTTCAGACCCAGAGCAATGCGCTTCTTCTCGTCATCGAAGTCGAGGATGACGACGTTGAGCTTCTGCTCAGGCTCTACGATGTCGGCGGGGTTGTTCACGCGGCCCCACGACAGGTCGGTGATGTGGATGAGTCCGTCCACGCCACCCAGGTCGATGAACACACCATAGCTGGTGATGTTCTTGACGGTGCCCTCGAGCACCTGGCCCTTCTCGAGCTTGGCAATGATTTCCTTCTTCTGCTGCTCGAGCTCGGCCTCGATGAGTGCCTTGTGCGACACGACCACGTTGCGGTATTCCTGGTTGATCTTGACAACCTTGAACTCCATGGTCTTGCCAACGAACACGTCATAGTCACGGATGGGCTTGACATCAATCTGGCTACCGGGCAAGAAGGCCTCGATGCCGAACACGTCGACGATCATGCCACCCTTGGTGCGGCACTTGATGAATCCCTTAATGACTTCGTCTTTCTCAAGCGCTTCGTTAACGCGATCCCAGCTCTTGGCTGCGCGTGCCTTGCGGTGCGACAGGATGAGCTGACCCTTCTTGTCCTCCTGGTTCTCAACGAACACCTCGACGGTGTCGCCCACCTTCAGGTCAGGGTTGTAACGGAACTCGTTAAACGGAATGATGCCGTCCGACTTAGCACCGATGTTGACCACCACCTCGCGCTTGTTGATCGAGATGACAGTACCTTCGGTCACTTCCTTGTCACGGAACGAGCCAAGGCTCTTGTCGTAGGTTTTTTCCAGTTCCTCGTAGGATTTGTCTTTTTGAGTGTCGCCTTTCTCAAAGGCATCCCAATCGAAATCAGCGATTGGAGAATTGATTAATTCTTCGCTCATTGAATTTTTAGTCTCGCTTAGTCTGCATTACAAACTGTGACGAAACTTGTTTTAAAAGTTAGTAAATCAGTTATTTCTCTCGACTTGCCGCCTAGGTGGCGACAAATGCGGGTGCAAAGGTAGTAAATAATTGAGAATTGGGGATTAAGTATTGGAAAAATTTCTCATCTTTCGGGCATTTTTTATGATTTTGAGTAGGAATCAATCATTATGTCGAGGGTGAATTATAATTTTAATACAGATTTTCATTTTATTTAACTAAATACTTTGTCTTATTCGCTTGCTGCTTGAGAAATAATAACTACCTTTGTGCATTGAAAATAGGACATCTTTTTGAAGGGTGTCGAGGACATTGAGTTTGAGGATGCCGCTACCGAGGTATCGATGCCAGAACACAACCTAAGTAACTGAGTAATTTCTAATCATAAGACTAAATGACGCTCGGGGCTGGCCGTGATGGTCTGCCCCGATTTTTAATTGAGCACATGGTCGATAAAAAAACAAAAAAACTCAATACTCAATTATCTATTTTCAATTAAAAGTTGTACCTTTGCAGTCTGAAACCAAAACAGTTCAAAGACATGAAAGCAAAGTTAGCATTATACAACGAGGTTGAGCAACCCATCGAGAAGTTTGACGAGCAAAAGATGGCAGTCGCCAGCGATCGTCCCGAACCAGTCGACGTCCCTAAGCAGGGACTCTACATTGTGGACTACAAGACTCTTGTCAAACCCACTCTCATAGCCCTGGCCATCTTGGTGGTGTGGGCTGTGGCGACATGGCTGCTATAAAAACACGACAGCATCGGTCGCATTGCCGACCATATTCATAATTTATATATAAGGTGTAACGTGTTGATGAGTGCAAAAAGCGATTTTTTTGAAAAAAATTGTCCGAAAATTTTGCCAGTATCAAAAATAGCAGTACTTTTGCATCGCATTTGACAAAAGGACGGCTCCCTAGCTCAATTGAATAGAGCATCTGACTACGGATCAGAAGGTTGTGGGTTTGAATCCCGCGGGAGTCACTGAAGAGGAAATCTTTGATAGATTTCCTCTTTTTTTGTCTTGTCCTTTGAAATTTTTTCGGTACAATTGGTTGAAATTATTTTTGGTTTGGTTGATTTGTAAGTTTCAGAATTTGCACAAATCATTGATTATATGTTACTTTGTAGTTCCAAACTACACGCAAAACAACAACCAAAAGATATGAAGAGACGCATTCTAACAATTGCAGCTGGTCTGGCGACCACCATGGTCATCATCGCAGCGACAGTACAAACACTGAACGTGCGACTGGGAGAGGTTATCTTCCAGTATGCTACTGACCAAGTGGGCCGTATGAACCTGTCTAGCAACGGTACTATTGCCACTATATTAAATAAGGTGTTCAACCTGGGTGAGGTTGATGAGATGTATATCGACGAAAGCCCCGTGACCGACAACATGGTCTATGTCGACTATGACGGCACCTCAGCCGAGGTGCGCGTGGCAGGCAACATTGCTCAATACATCAATGTCATCGCCAATGGCGCTCATGTCGCCATCATCCAGAGCAGCGACTTTCCTGGCGACGATCTGGGTGAGATTACCTATGTCCTGAGCGGCACCAGCACCAACGGCTCTTTCTGGATGGACGGTTCATACAAGATGACGCTTGAGCTGGACGGCGTTTCGCTAACCAATCCCGACAGTGCCGCCATCAACATCCGCGATGGCAAGCGCATTGGAGTCACTCTGGTTGACGGCACGACCAACTCGCTGGTCGACGGAGCGAACGGCTCGCAGAAGGGCTGCTTCGCCGTCAAGGGGCACACCGAGTTCACCGGTGCTGGCACGCTTAACATCACAGGCAAAACGAGCCACGCCTTCTGGGGCAAGGAATATGTCGAGTTCAAGAAGAAACTTACAGGCACCATCAACATTCTGGGTGCTGTGGGCGACGGCTTCAACATCAACCAATATGTCAAGATCAACGGTGGCAACTTCAACATCACCGGTGTGGGCGATGACGGCTTCCAGCTGAGTCTAGCTACCGACGATGACGGCAATGTCGAAACAGACGCGGAGAACACCGGCATCTTTACCATGAATGGAGGCACTGTCACCATCACTACCACCGCGGCTGGCGCCAAGGGTATCAAAGCCAATGTGGACTATGTGATGACCGGCGGCACACTCACTGTCAACCAGACAGGCAGCTATGTCTACGATGGCACAGATGCCACTTATTGCGCTGGCGTAAAGGTTGACCGCAACATCAGCATCACGGGTGGCACGGTCAATGTGACCAGCACAGCCGATGGTGGTCGTGGCTTGAACGCCGACGGCACCATCAGCATCGACCAGAGTGCAGCAACCACCAATATCGACATCAAAGCCAACGGTGCCGGCGGTGTGCTGGAACAGAACTCTAGCGGCAGCAGCAGTGGGAGTACTGAAACACCCAAGTCGTATAAGGTCTTTATTGCCAAGCCCTCAAGTGGTAGCGGTGGCTACCCTGGCGGTGGTGGCAGCAACGCTTGGACCAACAGTAAGATTTATCTTTACAAGAGTGACGGCACGCTTGTTCAGCAAGTGACCAACACCGTGACCAAGACGTCAGGCTACTCATCTCTGACGTTCTATTGGTATGACTTTGGCGCAGCCGACAGTGGCACATACTACATCAAGGGCGACAACTACACCTCTGGTGGAGGTTGGGGCGGTGGCACTACCTACACCATTATCACTGATTCTTTTAACGGCCCAACAAGTGGCGAAGACATCTACTATCAGATTGGTGGCTATACAACAAGTGGTACGACTCGCACATATAGACTAAATAATGTTACTGCAACCTATGGCGGCAGCAGCGAGAGCAGTGAGGACAATGGCGACAGCTACAACGCCTCGGGCTTGAAGTGCGACGGCAACCTGACCATTGGTGGCGGAACCATCACCATCGCCAATAGCGGCAAGATGAGCAAGAGCATCAAGACCAAGGCCACTTGCACCATCAATGGCGGCACGCTCACACTCACACCCAGCGGAGCAATGCAAGTAATTAGCAACGATGCCTCATACAGTACAGGTGTCAAGGCGGTTGACTTTGTAATGAACGATGGTTCACTGACCATTATCGCCTCGGGTGTTGCGAGCAAGGGCATCTCGACCACGAGCATCACCACCAATGGCGGCACCATCAATATCAAGAATACGGGTGCAGCCCAAGCAGCTGGCACATCGGGTGACTATTACACCGCAAAGGGCAT
Organism: Muribaculaceae bacterium; assembly: GCA_016290765.1. GTDB lineage: Bacteria > Bacteroidota > Bacteroidia > Bacteroidales > Muribaculaceae > Sodaliphilus. Next base: position 599 of record JAEEVE010000130.1, on the reverse strand, counting down.
GAAGGCCGACGGCAACATGGCCTTGAATGGTGGAAACATCACCATCATCATGAGCGGTTCAGGCGGAAAGGGTATCAAGGTCAATGGGGCGTACACCCAGGGCCTGAGCGACGGCAGTGGACCCACCTTGAAGGTGACAACATCCGGTTCTGCTGCAGGCAGCAGCAGTGGCGGAATGGGTCCTGGCGGCGCTGGTGGCGTCAGCGGGTCGGCTAAAGCCATCAAGGTGATGGGTGCCATCACCATCAATGGTGGCCAAAGCGAAATAAGCACCGCCTCCAATGGTGCCGAAGGCATTGAGTCGAAGACCAGCATCACCATCAACGGCGGCAATCACTACTACAAGGCATACGATGACGGCATGAACTGTGCTGGTTCCATCAAGTTTGCTGGTGGTTTGACGATTGTCTATAGTTTTGGCAACGATGCGGTCGACTCGAACTACGGCCGCACAGGCGCCATTGAGATTGGCAATGGTGCTGTGTTCGCCTACACCACCAAGGGCGCTCCCGAGGAAGGACTTGATTGCGATAACAACAGTTACATCACCATCACAGGTACTGGATATGCTGTCAGTGCTGGCGCCAACCAAGGTGGTG
>JAEEVE010000129.1 GCA_016290765.1 Muribaculaceae bacterium | reverse complement strand
GCAGGATTTATGAAGCCTTGAATAGCGATTTGAGCGAGACGGCCGGTAGCTATCAGCAGGTCAGCGGCATGGGAGCTTCTAGTTCCATCAAGCTCATTCCAGTCGATGATGATAAGTTTATGGTCAATTCCTCGACGGGTTTGGTCACCTACACCTTGGGTCTGAACAGTTCAAACAAGCCCGCCGCTTTGGCTCAAGACACTGTCTACAACAAGCGTGCGGCCATTGTGCAGCCCACCCCCTCGGGCTTTGTGGCCAGTTTTCCTGATAACAATCTCTATGTGACCACCAATGCTCAAGGTAAGAACCCTCAGCTGGTGAGCGGGGTGAACGAGTTGGTCAGCTCCTATCCTGGTGGTGATGGTACCTTGTGGATGCTAGGTGCCAATGGCCTGCACCAGCAAGGCAGCACCCAAGTTTACAAGCCCAACGGCATAGGCATCAAGGTGGGTGCGTTCTATATGACATTCAACAAGGCAAAGAACCTGGTGTATTTGAGCGCCTCAAGCGACAACATGCATGCCGAGTGGGGTTCTCAGAATCATGCAGTGACGCAAATCTTCACCTTCGACGGCTCGCAGTGGACCGATGTCACTCCCAGCAACGTGCCTGGCAATGGCGTAAGTGCCAACTGGCAACTGGCCATGGATCCCAAGGACCCCAACACCTATGTCTACCCCTCGCGCAAGTATGGTGTGTTCAAGATCGTCAACGACCAGTACACCTACAAGTATGATGCCGCCAACAGCTACTTTGGCACCGGCTACTACAAGGGTGCCTGCGCTTTTGACAGTGTGGGCAATTTGTGGGTTTGCTACAGCTCACCCACCGCATCGACTGCCGCAGTCAACCTCTCGGTGCTGCCGCGTGCCAAGTATGAAGCTGCCACTTGCGCCAAGGCCGACTGGATACCCGTTGAGGTGCCGGCGACCAGGCAAAAGGCGTTCAAGGGCTCGAGCTTTGTGGTCGGCAAAGGCGATGTCAAGGTCTATAACGGCGGCGGATATCAGGGCAGTTACGTCTGTTGGAATCAGCCCGACGGGCTCACCAGCGCGCCACTCATCGCCAACTTCAACAGCCTGCAAGACGTCGACGGCAAGAGCATCACCTGGAACTATGTCTACTGCATGGAGACCGACCTCGACGGGCTCGTATGGACAGGCATGAACAACGGCATCGTCGCCTTTGACCCATCCAAGGCCTTCGACGACAACTTTGCCGTCGTTCATCCCAAGGTGGCACGCAACGATGGCACCGGGCAGTTTGACTACTTGCTCGATGGGCTCATGGTTAACTGCATTGCTGTGGATGCGGCCAACCGCAAGTGGATAGGAACCGAGTCGGCAGGACTATACCTTGTCAGCCCCGATGGCACCAAGATTCTCAAGCAGTTCAACACCGACAACAGTTACCTCACCAGCAACACCATCTATTCAGTGTGCTGCAACACCAACACCAACTCGGTGTATGTGCTTACAGCCAATGGCTTTCTCGAATACATGAGCGACGCCAATCCAGGAGCGGCAAGCTACGACGACGTCTACGTCTATCCCAATCCTGTTCGACCCGACTTCACTGGCTTGCTCACCATCAACAACCTCATGAGCAATTCCCACCTCACCATCACCAACGCCATGGGGCAGACCGTCAAGCAGTGGCAGGCGCAGGGCGGCACAGCCACCTGGGACTGCTGTGATGAGAGCGGCGATCGCCTGCCCACCGGCATCTACTATGTCTATGCCTCACAGCAAGCCAGCGACCCACATCCGCTAAAGGTTGCTGAGTTTCTCATTATTAAATGATTAGAAAAGCAGCGGCAAAAAGTCGCAAGAATGCAATAGAGTTCCCCCTCGTAACTAACGAAGGGGAATTTTTTAATTTTGCATTGATCTATCACAAAAAATAGCGGTGCATTAAAAAAACTCAATTATCAAATCTCAAATCTCAATTAAAAAGTGTACCTTTGCAAATTGGATTATTCTGTAGCATATTAACTCAAAAAGATGACGATATGAGATGTGAGAAATGTGGGCAACAGGTCCCTGACGGTTCGGCATTTTGCAACCACTGTGGAGCGCCGATGAGCATTGATGCGCATTGCCCGTCGTGCGGGCAGTCGATACCGGCCAATTCGGTATTCTGCCCCAAGTGCGGCAAGATGGTGCGTAACGATATGCAGGAGCCTGTCGAGGAGGCGGTAGCAACTACTACTGGAGTTACCTACCATGAGTTGGAACACGAGCGCCGTGAGCCGAAACCTGACCCCTGGCAGGAAAAGGAACAGGAGCGAGAGCGGGAACATGAGCAGACAGCAAGGCCTTATTATTCCGAGAATGATGCAGCTGACGCTGATGACGAATACGATGAGGATAATGTGTCGAGCGAGCCTGCACACTTCAACCGCAACGTGCTCATTGGGGCAGCTGTGGTAGTTGCGCTGATAGGTTTGTTGTTGCTGTTGCGCAACTGCGGCGGTAGCAATGATGGCCGACATGAGGTGACGGGCAGTGACTCAACCTTACTTGTGGCCGATAGCAATGGTGATCCGATGGCGATTTTTACGGCTGAGTTGAGTCGCAACAATTTTACGGGTGATGGTGCAGTAGCAGCACACGCAGTAAAGGTGCCTGGTAATGGCACAGATCGCCCCGAGGTAATCATGGGTGTGACCACCAAGAACGATGCGGAAAACCGCTCGTACTTCAAGATTTACAAGCTTACCCAGAACGGACAGGTGTGGATGCCCGAGTTGCAACACACACAGTACCTGAATGGACGAACCGTCAATATGGACAATGCGGCACTGATTGCTGACATCCAGAACGTGCCGCGCGCCGTACGGGTCAATGATAAGGACTATTATTACTTTGCCTATGTGAACAACCCGGTGGAGGGAGGCAGCATCGGTCGTGTATCGCTGTGCCTTTGGAATGTCGATGAGAAGAAACTGACCACGCTCGATTACCAGGGGCCAATCAAGAGTCTGGATGACGGTCGGCAGTATGTCTATGGCAAGCCGTTGCAGGCCATCAACTCGGCCGAGACGCGCTTTCTGCAAAACGAGGCGCGCAACGTCAAACTCATCCATTTCTTGACCGAGGAGGAATTGAAGGCCGAACAGGAGGCCAAGGAGAAAGAAGAGGAGGAAAAACGCCTGGCCGACCCCAACAATGTTGACGAGCGTTGGAACCAAGAGAACCAGGAAAATGTCGAGGCGTTGAAGAAGGGCGAGGAGGTCACCATCAAGGCCGCTAGCTATGACAAGCCCATTTTTAACATGAAGGATATTCACAAGAAGATTGAGAACGAGGGTTATATCGTGTTCAGTATCAACAATGGTGCCGTCTACGGTTTTAACAAAAACACTCGCAAGTACTTCTCGATCTTTGCGCCTAAGGGCGATGCGCAACCCAGCGACATTGGTTTTGCTGACAGCCGTAATAATCAGATGCGCATGCGAACCAGCGAGGGTCGTTTCAGCTACGATCTGGTCACTGGCAAGACCAAGCGTATACCCGAATGATGCTACCTGAAGATCCCAAGCGACGTTATTACTGGATTTTTTTCCTCAAGCTTGACATCATCATTTTAGCCCTTTTAGCCCTACTGTGGTGGCTGGGGCATTCATAGAGGACAATATGGTTGAAATACGACAAATAGAACCCACACGGAAGGAACTGGCACGGTTTGCTAAGTTTCCCATCGACACGCTGTACAAGGACAACCCATACTATGTGCCCGATTTGATTAGTGATGTAGTAGGCACGCTGATGCCCAGTGAGAACCCTGCGTTTGACTTCTGCGAGAGCGCCTACTTCATGGCTTATCGTGACGGCAAACCCGTGGGACGCATTGCTGGAATCATCAACCGCCTGGTTAACCAGCGGAGCGGCAAGGAAGAGGGGCGATTTGGATACATCGACTTTATCGACGATGCCGAGGTGGCCGACGCACTTATCCAAGCTGTCGCTGACTGGGCTCGCGGCAAAGGGATGACCTGCTTGACAGGGCCACTGGGATTTACCGACATGGACCAAGAAGGAATGCTGGTCGAGGGCTTTGACGAGGTAAGCACACAAGCCACCATTTATAACTATCCCTACTATCCCAAGCACATGGAACGCATGGGGTTTGTGAAGGATGTTGACTGGGTGGAGTTCCGCGTCGAAGTGCCGCCCGAGGTGCCTGAGAAGATGGCGCGCATCGCACGCATCGTCAAACAACGATTGAATATCGACACCATCAAATATACCAGCCGCAAGAAACTGGTGGCCGATTATGGCGATGCCATTTTCAAGCTCCTCAACGAGGCCTATGACAAGTTGTTCGGCTACTCGCCGTTGAGCGACAAGCAAATCAAGCACTACATCAAGATGTACTTGCCATTCTTGCCGCTCGACGACCTGTCGATGGTGGTGAAGCCCGATGGCGAACTGATAGGTGTGGGTATCACCATCCCATCGCTATCGCAAGCGTTGATCAAGAGTCGTGGCAGGCTGTTCCCCACAGGATGGTATCACTTGCTCAAGGCGTTCAAAGGACACAACGACGTGGTCGATTTGTTGCTCATTGCTGTGAAGCCCGAGTACCAGAGCAAGGGCGTGAACGCATTGATTTTTGATGACTTGATTCCGTGTTTCAACCGCTTCGGGTACAAGTGGGCCGACACAGGGCATGAGTTGGAGGAGAACGAACGCGTGCAGCAACAGTGGCAATACTTCAATTACCGTCAGAATAAGCGGCGCCGCGCATTCACCAAGGAGATATGAACAATCGTCGGCTGAACATGTTTGCTGCGTGGGTGATACTGGTGTGTTGCTTGTGTGCATTGGTTTATATGGTTTCTCACGACTTGAACAATAATAATGACGGAAAGGCTTCGGCAGGCGATGTGACCGGGCAACCAACTGCACTTGTAGTGGTTGACTCGACAGCTGACGTAGTTGCATATTACCCTCAGTTCTCACGCATCGACTTGGTATGCGACACCATGCCCAACCAGGGCGATGCCATGGTGATATTTTGTGCCGAGGCGGCTTTTACCCACGAGTTGCTTGAGGCATTTGCACACAGCAACATCGATGGTGACCATGTGAGCGGAGGCTCACGCTATGTTGGAGCCCAGTGTAAGGACAATAGTGGTGCCTTCATCAGTTGGGGCAATCATTGGGAGTTTATTCAGGGCGACTATAGTGCCGCACTCGACCAGGCTGCGGCTAAAGGTGGCATGGGCTTTGGGCAAGCGAGCATCATTCATCAAGGTAAGAGGGTCGAGAGATTGTGGCGCAGCGGTGTGAATCAGTACCGAGCCTTGTGCGAGAAAGAGGGCCAACTATGCATCGTCGATTCGCGTGAGGCGGTTGAATATGCCCAGTTTGTTGACCAACTTGAGGGATATGGTGTGACCGAAGCGCTTTATCTTGATATGGGTGCAGGCTGGAACCACTCTTGGTGGCGTGATGTTGACGATTCGGTACATGAGATTCATCCTTGTCTTGACAAGAGTCGCTACTGCACTAATTGGATTACGTTCTATCGATAATTTTGAACTATGATAAAGATTGAGAACAAGGCTGCGCTGGGCGCAGTGAGTGAAAATGACATCAATGCGCTGCGCAGTGTCGCCGAGACTGCTGCACGCACGCTCGCCGACGGCGATGGGGCCGGCAACGATTTCTTGGGATGGTTGCATCTGCCCAGCAGCATTGATGAGGCACAACTATCTGCCATTGAGCTGTGTGCTGCTCGCCTGCGTCAAGATTGCGAATTTGTAGTTGCTGTGGGCATTGGTGGCAGTTACCTGGGTGCCAAGGCTGTGATTGAGGCGTTGAGCGACCAGTTTGCTGCTTACAAGCAGTCATCGGGCGCACGTGTGCTGTTTGCTGGCAATAACATTGGTGAAGATTATTTGCACGATTTGATGAGCTTACTCAAGGGACACAAGTGGGGTATTATCGTCATCAGTAAGAGTGGTACCACCACCGAACCAGCCATTGCCTTCCGTCTGCTTAAAGGACAGCTGGAGCACGAACTGGGTCGTGAATGGGCCAGCAGGCACATCGTAGCTATTACAGATGCTGCTCGCGGGGCATTGCGTGGGTTGGCAACTCAGGAGGGCTATGAGACTTTTGTGATTCCCGACAATGTGGGCGGCCGCTTTTCGGTGCTCACACCTGTGGGCCTTCTGCCCATAGCCGTTGCAGGGTTTGACATTCGTGCTTTAGTTGCTGGTGCCGTTGAGATGGAGCAGGGCAGTGATGAGCCAATGCTGTGCTATGCCCAGACTCGCAATGCACTCTATCGCGCTGGCAAGAAAGTAGAAATCTTGGTCAACTTTGAGCCTCGCTTGCACTTCCTGGCCGAGTGGTGGAAACAACTCTACGGCGAGAGTGAGGGTAAGGACGGCAAGGGCATCTTCCCTGCTAGTGTTGACTTTACCACCGACCTGCATTCGATGGGACAATGGATTCAGGACGGTGAGCGTACGATCTTTGAAACCGTGCTCACTGTCGAGCGACAGCACCACGAGGTTGTTATCCCTCATGACGAGGCTGACTTGGACGGACTGAATTATATCGCAGGCTGCCGCTTGGGCGAGGTGAACCACAAGGCTGAGCTGGGTACACGATTGGCTCACGTCGATGGCGGTGTGCCCAATGTCGTCATCACGTTGCCAACCATTGACGAGCGCACACTGGGACAGCTTGTCTACTTCTTTGAGAAGGCATGTGGCATCAGTGGTTATATGCTGGGAGTGAATCCGTTCAACCAACCAGGTGTAGAGGCTTACAAAAAGAATATGTTTGCCTTGTTGGGAAAATCTGGCTACGAGGCTCAGACCGCAGCCCTTGAGGCACGACTCTAAACTTTAATGACTGAAACAGGTCGTCGTTTGCCATGGGCCGATGTGTTACGCATCATCGGCTGTTTGTGTGTACTCATCACTCATGTTGAGTACAATGGCGGCATGGGTGGTAACCGTCTGTTGGCACTGATTGACTTTTTTGGCATTGCAGGGTTTATGCCTTTCTTCATGTTGTCAGGTGTGTTTGCCCTTTCATCACCACGCCCATTGGGCGCATTTCTGAACTCGAAGTTAAGGCGCATTGTTGTTCCAACAGTGGTGTGGAGCCTCGTATATCTGTTGGCTAATGTGTTAGCTGGACGTCTAGATTGGATGGGGTTTGTTCATCGAGTGGCATTGATACCTCTTGAACCACAAGTACCTCAATTTTGGTACTTATATGTGTTGATGGGAATCTACTTGTTGACACCAGTTTTAAGTCATTGGTTGGCTCAGGCCTCTCGTCGCCAGGTTGAATTTTATCTGTGCGTGTGGTTAGTGACATTATTCTTGCCTTTTCTCCCGTTGAGCAAGCCATCTGCCATCACGCATCCCTTGTTTTATTTTCAGGGCTATCTAGGGGTCGTTTTGTTGGGCTATTATTTCCATCGTTATATTGCTGTCGCCCCTTTTCGTTGGTGGCTCTGGCTATTGGCATTGGTGTTGGTGACTTTGCCATTGTGGGTTCGTGTTACTGGGCTTCGATGGGAATTAATCAGCGGCTACCTCTCGCCTAATATGTTAGGATTGTCATGTATTCTGTTCTTGCTGGTACGGTGTATTCGTTGGCCGTCATTCAGCCATAAGGTTTTGAGTGTGCTGGGACAGGCATCTTATGGCATTTATCTGATGCATATGGTGGTCATTCGATTTTTTGTGCTTCCTGTCGTTGAGCCACTTCACTTGAACTATTGTGTTGGTATTCCGCTAGCTTTGGCTCTTGTATTGTTGATTTCTTTTGTGTTAGTATGGTTATTTTCACACCTAAAGTATGCATGGGTATTGGGGTGCTCGTTGAAAAAAGCCTAAATTACCAAGCAATTGCCATTGATTTGCCAACTTTTTATTAACTTTGCAGGTTGAAAACTAGTCAGCTATAGAAGAATGAAAAAAGCATTACTACTGATGGCGATAGTGGGGCTATTGTTTCTGCCATCGTGCAACACCGCTCCTAGCAAG
>JAEEVE010000007.1 GCA_016290765.1 Muribaculaceae bacterium | reverse complement strand
ATTGCAGGGTGGCCTCTTTGATTTGACCACCATCGGCAACGTAGACGAGTTTGTTGCCTGCCACCATCGGTTGTACAGCATGTTCTTCAGGTTCAGTGAGGCGTTGCACATCTCCGCCAAAGGTGGTGACATAGAGGTAGGTTCCTTTGTCTTTCTGGGCACCGAAGTTTGTGTTGGTCATCGCAACGATGAGATTGTAATCAAGCCACACAGGCATCGATGCCGATGGCAGGCGATGCTTCACATTGCCTTGCAAGTCGCAGATGTACAGTCCTTTGCCAGCGGCCTCAAACATTATCTGAGTGTTAGTGGACGATGCCCAAAGGTATCCCGCGCATTCGCCAGCAGGCGAGGTGACGCTCACACCCGTGCCGTTCGAAAGGTACAGCTTGCTATCGCGGCTGTAGGCATAGAGACCAATGTCTTTGGTTGAGACATAGCTGTCGTACTCACCCTCGATGGCAACTCCCTTGGGTGTGGCGATGACATAGACGGCACCATGCTGGGGCTTGAGCACCTGGTGTGACCTGCCTGTGGCAGGGTCATAGACATGGGCGGCACGATAGACGAGATTGTCTTTGCTCAACTGCTGCGTCACGTAGTAGACCTTGCCGTCGGGGGCGAAGCGGGCGTCAAAGCCCGGCAATCCCTGATCGGCGACCGTGGTAACATGTCCGCTGGCAAGATCCTTGAGGTAGAGCACAGATGCTTCGGTATTGGAGTAAAGCAACTGAGAGCCATCGGCACTGAGCTGAGGAAAATAGGCACACGAGTCGACGAGTACGCGGGTCGACACGACAGTTACCGGCTGCGCCATAACGGTGACGGATGTCACGGCCACCAGCATCGCAGCCAAAGCGATTCTTTTCATAAAATAATACATCATTCAATCGTAAATAATTATTGCCACAAAGTTACAACACTTCCAACGGGTGACCAAATCATCGACCAAAAAATAATTATTGTGTTTATGATAATTGTGATTATGATTATTGTAATTACAATAAGACCAATCGGTATTAAGGTAGGTATGCACACTAAGTAGGGACGCGGCTCCCGCCACGCCCCTACAGATGAATCATTTGTTTTATTCGCGTTATTAAGGGTTGTTCTCCTGCCAACCGTCTAGAAGGTGGGAGACGTATTTACGGACCTTGGCGACATCCTTGCCCTTGAGTACGCTGAGGACTGGCCCAATATCGCAGCGGCCGCTGACAAAACACATCGTGGCGATGGCTGTGAGGTGGTTGTTGGGGTCGTCGCGGTGTCTGTAAAGCCACTGCATGAAGGACTTGGGGCGGTACCATATCATATTGGACACGATATCTTGTATTTCACCGTCGATGTCGTCAAAGTAGTCGTCAGGCTCCTCACGGGTGACGGCATGCTGCGCGGCAATCTCGTTGAGGCGGTCAAACACCTTGGTGTCGGTCAGGGGATAATAGCGCAGGTTGCGGATGTCGTCGTGCGCATAGCGCTGGGCGACATACAGCCCGTCATGAGTATAGTCAAAGCCCTGCAGCTCAAAGCCGTTCATGCCGTCGTAGGCGTAGTACACCACCTTCTCGGCACGGCCCTTACGGTTCTGGGGAGATTGTTCCCGCTCATGGATGTCAAACACCTCGTCCACGATGTGCAAGGCAAAGCCTTCGTCATCCAGGGTCATGAAAGTGTTGGTGACAACCTCCACATCGCTCACAGGGTCATCATCCATGTTATAGCCCATCCAGTCGTGCCAGTAGCCCATGTTGATAAAATCTACGAGTTCTCCACGCGGGTGGTAAGCCGCGAGTTCCTGATGCGAGCCGTCGCCATGCTCCACGCTGTAGAGCACCAGCGCCATGACGGTCTGGTACTGCTTCACGCCAGCGATGCTGTAGATGCCCATGTCGGCCTCTTCGTCGTTCTCCAGTTCGCCGAAGCCATGCACCTTGCCCAGCAGGGCGGGCTTCTCCTTATCGATGGCATAATAGCCAAAGTCTTCCATTCTGACGGTGTCGCCCATCCAGTAGAGGCTATCCATGCGTATGCCGAGGCGTTCGAGCATACGGATATGTCCCGGGGAGTCAACCAGCGGGGTGCGGGCGCTGAGCGACAGTGCGAAGAGCGCGACCACTGCAAAAAACATCAGTAGATTATTCTTTTCCATAGTCGTCAGGGTTTTAGACAACAAATATACGCAGATTTTTTAAAATAACCGCGAAACACGCGAAAAAATCTCACGCAAAATAAGATCAGACAACTTTGACAACATCGACAACTTATATTATCTGTTGTAAGTGTTGTTATTGTTGTCTGATTTAACCGCGAAGCACGCGAATATTTTTGTTCTTTTGTCAAATATTACCGCGCATCGCGACAGGGGCTATTGTGCTTCGCAGTCGTCGGCCTCCTCCATTTCGTAGTATTGCTCAATGAGCTGGTTCAGCTTCGTGATATTGAAACTGACCAACGCGTCACTTCGCTTGGACTGCTCAAGCATGGAAAGCATTTGCTGGAGCTGGTCGATGTCAACCTCCATGAAGAAGTAGTCATCGACAGGAACGTTGAAGAGCCAATCGCAATGCTCGATACCGCCTTTCATCCGCTCTTGCCACTGCTCGCAGTACTTCTCGTGGCTATCGGCAGCGAAAAGTAGCACGTAAGGATGATCACCCTGGTAGTGACCTAGATAACCGAACAGAGCCACCGTCGCTCCAAGCTGTTTCACCTCATAGTCGCATCCTTTCATGTAAGGTGACTGGGGATACCTCGACGTGTAGCGGTTGGGGTTATCCTTGTCACGCGTGAGAACAATCTCCCCGGCATCGCCGCTGGTGTCATATACATATCCGTCGGACAGCACCTTCTTGAGTTGGTATGTATTGATTTGGTCGCACAGAACGGGAATCTTTGACAGGTCAATCATGCCCTGTGCAGCGGCACTGAGGCAGATGCATGCCAATACAAGGCAAATGCTTGCCTTGCGCAAAATGCTGGATAATTGGATTTGTCGCATAGTTATATTATTTGGGGTTACCTATTGTTGTTGCAAAAACAATGCCAAGTCTTTTGTCCTTATGCCTAACATGACCGCAAGGCACGCGAATCATTCGAAACTTTTGATACGATTTTTATCGCTTCGCGAGAACCACGAAGAGCGTTAATTACTCTTCTTCCTGGCGGGTGAGGATGAGGTCGTTGACATCGCCACTGGCGAGGGTCAACTGGTCGCCTTCCACCTTGAAAGTGTGGCGGTTCAGGCCGTTGTTACGGTCCTTGAACAGCTTTTGGAATTTTTCGCCCAGGAAGCTACTGAACATGTCCTTGAAGTCCTCGGCAATGGCCTCGACACTGCCTTCCTCGCCTGCCTCCTGCAACTCCTTGGCATGGTCAAGCGCATCGTCCTCGTCAAGCTTCACCCCCACCTTCTCGGGGTCGTAGTTCAGCACCACCTGGTCGCCCTCGACCTTGTAGGTGCCTAGGTCGCACACACTGTAGTCGACGCTGAACTCGCCAGCGTCATCTTCGGTGGTCGCCGTGCCGTCATACCAGATGATAAACTCGCCCTTGGTGCTGTCCTGCGCATTGGGCGTGAATCTCATCACCACTTCGATGTCGTCGTTCCCACTTTTAATCATTCCTTCGCCCCACAGGCCTTCGAGAGCACCCGGGTTGGGCGTGGTCACATCACAAGCAGTCACCATGGCGACTATCGCCGCCAAGAGTGCAAATAATTGAATCGTTCTTTTCATAACTTTCATGTTTTTTTATCACGAATTTTCGAATTATAGAATTTATTTTGATGAGGTTTGGCGAATTTGGTGGAGTTTTTTCATCAAAGCTATCAAAACTCATCAATTTTTATTCTTTTTGTCCACCTATCATCTATTATCTTTTATCTGTTATCTAATCTATGACAAGGCGGAGGCCGATGAGGCCATGGGCTGTGGTAGTGAAGACTTGACGGCGTGAGACACGGCAGGTGGTGGCTTCGCCTAGGCTGTTGCCACCACGAGCCACCTTATAGGAGCCCGATGCGGGACCGGTGGGATTGGTCTGGGCGCTGCTGCTGTAGCTGCCATACCAGTCGCTGCACCATTCCCACACGTTGCCGCTCATGTCGTACAAGCCCAACTCGTTAGGAATTTTCTTGCCGACCACATGAGTCTTACTATTACTGTTGTCAATATACCATGCCACATTCGTGACATCGTTGAGAATACCGCTATATTTGTTGCCCTGGCTCTTGTCCCCGCCACGGGCGGCATACTCCCACTCGGCCTCGGTGGGCAGGCGGAACGTCTTGCCCGTCATCTGGTTCAGTTTGGTGATGAACGTCTGACAGTCGTTCCAGCTGACATAGTCAACGGGGCGATTTATGCCTATATACTGGCTGGGATTGCTGCCCATCACTGCCTGCCAGAGTTCCTGGGTGACCTCGGTCTCGCCAATGAAGTAGTCGCTCAAGGTCACACTATGCGCGGGAGACTCGTTGCTCTGGGCTTCGCCGGCTTGTTCGCTGGTGGCACCCATGGTGAATGTACCGCCCTTGACCTTTGCCATCTTGAACGACACGCCACCCACGGTGAAGGTTTGTGCCAGTATTTCTTCTTCGGGCACTTCGGGCGTGAGTTTGCCCAGCATGATGTTGATAATCATGTTCACGTCGCTCACGTCAACACGGCCATCGCCAGTAACATCGGCGTGGCCCGGATAACTGCTGGCCTGTGCCTTGCCGAGCATGATGTTGATGACGATGTTCACGTCGCTCACATCGACCTTGTTGTCGGCATTGATGTCACCCACGCGGTACTGCGAGGTGGCGGGCTTGCAGATGACCACATCCTGGTTACTGATGGTATTGCCGTCGGCATCCCGCAAAGAGGATAGAATAATATCATAAGTGTTCTGATGGATTGTATCTGCGACCAGATGTGCTCCTGCCGGCTGGGTGATGGCCAGGCCGTCGAGCAAGTAGATCGTGTTAAAATCGCGGAGTGAAGCGCTTGTTCCATTGGTAACCAACTTGGTGTTGTCTCCACGCATCAACAGTGTATTTCGTCCAGCCTGTCCTCCCTCTAGTCCATACTTTCCATTCAGATGAACCTGAGCGCCATCTTTGACGATAAGGGTGCCATAGTACTGTCTAAAGCCACTCCATGTTGGACTGTTCACGTTGAGGGTTCCCGTATTGCGGATGGTTAATGAGTAATTCTTTTCAGAACTACCATAACTGAAGAATGCTGCATTGGCGTAGGTGGTATCCCCCTCTCCTCTGTTAAGTGTGTTAACGCCCTGAAGGTCAATGATAATGTCATCAGAATAGATTTCAATGCAGTTATTATTCTCACATGTGATGGTGGCATTGTTCATCTTCAAAGTATTGGTCGCAAAATCGAACGACAATCCTCCCGAGACGCCATCGATTACACTCAGGTCGCTAGCATTGGCTGCGGTCACTTTCACACCATTGATATAGACAGATGGTAAAAAATCAATGCCACAGTCCACATTGACGGGCGGCGTGTCGGTGCCGAATACTGACTGTGGAATGCGAAGCACCGCTCCACCGCTATAGATGGTCGCATCCTGCAAATTAAACATTTCAGAGGCTCCGTCATAGACATAGACCAATCCATTGCCTTGACTGGAGCTAAAATACTGGGCATCACCTTGCGGGGCAACGAGATAGTCATTCGGCAGATTGGCAACATTCAGACCAGAAGGCTCGAATTTATATATATTGCCGGGTGTTCCTTTGAACAAAATTCCCGTAAAACCAGGAAGGATGACATTCTCGCCCAAAGGTGCAAAACTAAATGTACTCTCAGACTTGTTATATCCTGTGACTACATAGCAATGATCATCGGGCATTTTGAGATTCCTGCTATCGGGCACCGAAATCAACGACCATCTAGTCTTTGGCTTGTATAAGGCTCGCAGGGTTTGGTGCCATTCGGTATTGTTTATCCAGGACTGTGTCTGGCGGCTAATGTCCAGATACTGGTCCAACGGAGCATATATCACGCCATAAATATCCCGATTTTTAGCTACTCCGGGAAAAAACATATTCTGGCCAATGGTGACCCTTTGGGTGCTGGTAATATAATAATTGATCCTACCGCAATTATCGAATGCGTAATCTCCAATCTCGGTCAAGGTCTCGGGCAGAGTGATCTCGCGAATGTAGTAAATAAGATAGTTACCATGAAAACATTTAGAGAACGCACGCACACCGATACGCTCCAGACGTTCGCCTATCTTGAGAGAGGCATCTCTCATATAGCAGCCCATACACATCGAGTCGCCAAACTCCACGGGGTTGGGGATATTGAAACCACTGAGGCTATGGCCAGACCATGACAATTCATCATTGAGAATATCGCCGGCGAATGCCAAGGCGCCAATCTTCTTGATGCCAGCACCGCCACTGACCTTTTTGATCGAGATATGATCGCTGCGGAAGGTCTCACGCTCTATCTCGGTGACGGTGTAGGTCTTGCCACGGTGCGTCACCACATCAGGCAAAATGAGCTCAACTCTTGTCGTGTCGAAACCATAGCCTCCGTTGACGAGCTTGAGCTGTCCATCGGTTGTCGCAGGTTCCACCAAGTCGTCGGTGTAGCTGGCGGTGCTGGTGACGGTGTAGTAGAACATGTTATCACTATAGTAGCCGTAGAAGTCACACGACCCCTCGCTGATGCCGCCGCTGAAGGCCGAGTTCCACACGCTGTTCCGATAGTACGCCGTGCGCCACTTGGGAACCTTGAGCTTGCAGCCGCTCTTGATGCCGTAGAAGGTGTTGGAGCCGTTCAGGGAGCTGGGGATGGTGGCGTGGTTGAACGAGAACAGAGTCAGCGCCTTCAGGTTATAGAACGAGTTGGAAACGAACGAGGTCACCGAACTGGGAATGGACAACGAGATCAGGTTGGGCATCTCGGTAAAAGCGTAGGAGCCGATGGTCTTCACGCCGTACGGCACATCGAGCGAGACCATGCCCGTGTTGCCAGCAAAGGCATAGGTCGTGATGTTGGTGAGCGCGTCGGGGGCGTTGTTGCCAAAGTAGAGGTCGCCAAACTTGCCAGCGGCCTGGTAGAGGATGGTCTTGGCCTTGTTGTAGAGGCAGCCCGGCGTGGCAGCGTGGGTCGCGAAGGTGTTGTTGCTGCTCGACACGCTGATGCTCGACAGGTTGGTGCAGTAGGCGAAGGCGCCGGCGCCGTAGCTGGTGAGCCCGGCGGGGATGTAAATGCTCGACACCTTGGTACGGGCGAACGCGAACGTCCCCAGCGACTGCACGCAGTTGCTCTCGCTGGTGCCGTACAGCTGCACGCTCGACAGGTTGGTGCAGTAGTTGAAAGCGCCGCCCTCGATGACCTTGGCGGTGACCTTGGCCTGCGTGAGGTTCGTGCAGTTGTAGAAGGCCTGGGCACCGATCTTCTCCACCTTGCTGGTCTGGCTCATGTCGAGGATCTTGATGCTCGAGCCGTGGAGACGGAACGACTTGTCAATCTCGGTGACGTAGAAGTGCGCCATGCCCTGGAGCACACTCTGGTTGTAGTCAAACTTGAGCGTGCCCGTGGTGTTGGACGAGTTGGCGGTAGCACACAGCAGCTTGGCCTTGCCATAGTCCTGTGTCGACGGGTTCCAACCCTCGGTGATGTTCAGGTACACGTTGCACAGGGTGCCAGCCGAACTGCTGCCGAAAGTCAATTCGGTGAGGTCGGCCGAGCTGGGGTTCCAGCCCGTGGTGAAGTTGCTGGTGATGCGGTCTACTTCGTTGGCGGCGGCCTGACCGTCGGGCGTGGCGCAGCTCCAAGTGCGGGAGTTGACGTCGCTGGTGATGCCGGCAAGCCCATATTCAGTGATGGAGGGCATGACCTCGGCGGCGCAGTTGACATAGGTCAATGGCGTGTTGTTGAACACACGATTAGCGAGGCCCTTGATGCTGCTGGGCAGATAGACGGTCGTCAAGCTGGAGCAATCGGCGAAGGCGTACGAGTAAATGTCCTCCACACCATACTGGATGGTGACTTTCGTCAGGCTCCTAGTCTTATTGTTGCTGAAAGCACTGTTCTGGATGGTCTTCACCTGGTAGTACTTCTGCGTGCCCGAGTCGTAGACATAGCCCGGAATGGTGAGGGTCGTGGGCGTGCCGGTGTAGCTGCTCTTGAAGCCGTCGATGCGCGCCGTGCCGTCGCTCATGATGGTGTAGGTGAAGTCACCGTTGTCGAACGCGCCGGCCATGACCGCCACCAGGGCGAAGATGAGAGTGAGTAATTTTTTCATAATTGTTATTGTTTGGCCCCTCTAGCCCTCTAAAGGGAGAAAGAGAGTGAGGCAGTTAAAGACTAGTGTTCAATTTGCAAAGATAGTGAAATTATTTAACAAATCAAAGGAAAATGCTAAATAACATCAATCATCTAGCAAAAAACATGCCGTGGTTGCGTTTCTACCGCCACCCATATTAGTGCGTCAATAATGACGAAACACTCGTTAAGTTGCTCATTCTGTGCAATCTAGATTTTTTGTGTGAGTCTTTTTTCTCGTGTCAAAACACGCAAGATATGTTATATACCGGTCGTCCTCCAAGGCAGATTGTCCTAGCCAAATGTGAATTACACACTCCTCCGGCCCTTTGGGCCACCTCCCCTAACTTAGGGGAGGACTTGAGTATCAGCAACTTATTCTCGTCGAACTCACGTCAAGATGAGCAGCTCCCCCTCTAAGATAGAGGGGGTCGGGGGGAGTATAGGGGGCCAGGGGGAGTATGTGGAGCTAGGGGGAGTATGGAGGGGTGCTGCTTTGCGGTGAAGGTGTGTGTCAGTCACTAGGCGAATGATAGCAACTGGGGACAACTGGTATATAACTCCCCAAAAAAATTGAAAGGTCTAGCACAATCCAAATGGATTACTGTCAAAAATAGACAAGTGTACATGATTCTGTTACCCATGTACACTTGTCTGTAATCTGTTATCTATTATCTGCTATCTATCCTACCCTACCATAGTGAACATGGGAGCGATGGTGCCAGTTACCTGGTTGAGGAAGGTGTAGATTCCGCTGGCAACACCCACCGCGATGATGCCCATAACGCAGACGGTGAGCGCCAACTCCTCGGTCCAGTGACTGTCGATGTAAGGAATCACACAGTCGTCCTGACGCAAGAACATCGCCTTGACCACCAGCAGGTAGTAGTAGAGCGAAATGATGGTGTTGACCAGGGCGATGAACACCAGCACGTAGATGGCAACGCTGCCCGTCTGGCAAGCGCCGACAAAGATGAAGAACTTGCTGAAGAATCCGGCGAAGGGCGGGATGCCACCCAACGAGAACATGGCAAGCATCATCGTGAACGCCAACCAGGGGTTGGTGCGGAACAAGCCGTTGTAGTCGTCCATCGTCACCTTGCCTGTGGCGCGCTCAATGACGGCGATAACACCGAAGGCGGCGAGATTAGAGAAGATGTAGACGAGCACATAGTAGATCATCGAGGTCATCCCCACCTGGCTGGCTGCAATCACGCCGAGCATGATGTAACCGGCCTGCGAAATCGACGAGTAGGCCAGGAAGCGCTTGAGGTTGCGCTGCCGCATGGCAAAGAGGTTACCGATGGTGATGGTGAGGATGATGATGGCATAGAGCATCCATTCCCATACCTGTGAATAGATGGAGCCAAACACCTGCACCAGAATTACCATGAAGGCGAATGCTGCAGCACCCTTACTGATGACCGAGAGGTAACTGGTCACCGCAGTGGGAGCACCCTGATAGACATCGGCTGTCCACTGGTGGAATGGCACCAACGAGAGTTTGTAGCCCACACCGGCAATGACAAATGCCACGGCGAGAATGAGCAATGGCGACTTGAGACCCATGATGCTGGTGGCGATGTCCTGGAAGTATAACGAGCCGCTCATGCCATAGACAAACGAGATGCCCAGCAAGAAAATGGCGCTGGAGAACACTGCGGTGAAGATATACTTGGCTGCAGCCTCATGACTCTCGTAGTAGCGTTTCTCAAAGGCAGCCAACGCAGCGATAGGCAGCGAGGCGGTCTCGAGACCGATGACAAAGAGCAGGAAATGACGCGCCGAAATCATTAGGAACATGCCGAAGAGGGTGAGCAGAATTAGCTCGTAAAACTCACCGCGACGCACACTGACAAAATCGTCGTTGGTCCATTTCACCGCCTGCAACATGACGATGAGCACGCCGATGTTGAGGATGTTCTTCATCACCCATGTGGCTGGATTGGACTCATACATTCCTCCGAAAGCCGTACCGAACATGTCGGGGCAGGGGAAGAAGGCATAGACGGTATATAGTGCGGTCAGGATGGTGGTAAACATAGGCAGATGTTTCCCCATGCGAGCCGGCATGAACGTGTCGTAGATAAACACTAGCAGGAAGACAAACAGGAGTCCGATTTCCTGCGGCATGAATAAAAACTGAGAATAATCCATTATCGTATTCTTACTTTTTTACTAAGGTTCAACAACACGTCACACAGCAGCAGGGATAAAAGATTCCAGAGCCTTGACTACCGGCAGGAAACTGTCACTGATGATGTTTACAAAGAAGTTGGGGAAGCAACCGATGATGGCCACCGAGACAATCAGGGTCGCCGTCGACAGACGCTCCTCCCAGGTGGCGTCGGTGAGCTGACGATGATGCTCGTCCTGAACCTCGCCGAAGAGCAGCTTGCCCACCACACGCAGGATGTAAACCGCGGTGATGACAATCGAGCAAGTGGCGGCGATGGTAAGCACGCGGCGGAAGACATCGGTGTGCTCAAACGAGCCAAAGAAGATGGTCATCTCGGCAACGAAGCCACTCAATCCCGGCAGACCCAGCGATGCCAGACCGGCAAGGACATATCCCACGCCCAGATAGGGCATGATGTGCATCATACCGCCCATGTCGCGGATATCACGAGTGTGCGTACGGCCATAAATCATACCAATGAGGGCGAAGAACAATGCCGTCATCAAGCCGTGCGAGAGCATCTGCAGCACTGCACCTGTCATAGCAGTAGTGTTGAACATGAGGATGGCGAATAGTACCATACCACAGTGGCTCACGCTGGAATAAGCGTTGATATACTTGAGGTCGGTCTGCACACACGCGCTGAAGGCACCATAGACGATGCTAATGCCCGTGAGCGTGAGGAAAATCCACGCCAACTCGTTGGCAGCAAACGGCATCAGGTAGATAGCGATGCGGAAGCAGCCATAGCCTCCCAGCTTCATCAGCACACCGGCGTGCAACATCGACACAGCCGTGGGGGCACTGGCATGACCATCGGGCGACCAAGTGTGGAACGGGAACATGGCTCCCAGCACACCAAAGCCTATGAATGTCAACGGGAACAGCCACATCTGCCAGTCGTGCGGAATGGCGTCGTTATGCGCAATCTCGAGCACGTTCATCGTCAGGTTGCCGTCGGCTGCCGAATGGAAGTAGATACCGATGAGACCCAGCATCAAGAATGCCGAGCCACCCATCAGCATCAGGGTAAGCTTCATGGCGCTGTAGTTCTTGCTTCCGCTGCCCCACACGCCAATGAGCAGATACATCGGGATGAGCGCGACCTCGTAGAACATGAACATGGTGAACAGGTCAATCGAGATGAAGAAGCCGAACACACCAGTCGACAACAGGAAGAACCAAAGGAAGAACTGCTTGGGCAGCGGATTCATCTTCCACGAGGCAAACACGCCCGCAAACACGATGAACGCCGACAGCAGAATCATCACCACCGAGATGCCATCGACACCCAAAGCCAACTTAACGTTGAAGGGCGCATACCACATCACATCCTTGCGCAAAATCATCTCGCTGGTGTCACCGCTGCCGCGTGCCTGCAGGAACAGGCACACCAGGTAGATGGCCAGAGCCACGAGTACCGACGCACCGACGACAGCTACGGTCCGAATGGCCTTAATGCCCTTGTTGCTGCACAGAGCCAGGCCCGCCAGTGTAAGCACCGGCACAATCACAAAATAGATTAAGATATTGCTGAAAATTTCCATCTTACTATATTTTTAGGGACCGTAATCGATTAAATTAACACACACACCATGGTGATGAGTGCCAAAGCGAGGACTCCCACCAGATAGACATATACATAACTCTGAATCGAGCCGTTCTGCAGTCGGCGAATTCCATAGGCAGCATGTCCAGTAACATTGGCCAGCATGTTGAAGAAACCGTCGATGATGCCACGGTCAAACTTGGCAATGGGCTTGCAGATGCTCTGGAAGATCACCTTGTGGGTGATAAACTGATAGAGCTCGTCCATATAGAAACGGCGATAAGCAGCCTCCCACAGACCACTGAAGCGTGCTTGCAGCTTGTCGGGCAGGTCGTTCTCCTTGTAGTACATCTTGAACGCCAGTCCAATGCCGACACAGGCGATGAGCACGCTAGTGCCTGCCACCGTCCAATCGAGATGGGTGTGCAGTTCCTTACCGTCCCATCCAAGCAACTTGGCTGCGGGTGCAAAACCTGCGATAATCGAGACAACACTCAGGATAATCAGCGGCAGGGTCATTGTCCAGGGCTGGTCGGCAGGAGCATGCTCGGTGTGCACCTCGTGCTTCTTCCAGTGGAAAATGAGGAAATAGATGCGGAACATGTAGAACGCAGTCAAACCAGCGACCATCGACATCCAAATGCCCCAACCCAAGCCCTTGCTGTAGCAAGCAACGAGAATCTCGTCCTTGCTCCAGAAGCCAGCAAATGGCGGAATACCCGCAATGGCAAGGCAGCCAATGAGGAAGGCAAAACTGGTGATGGGCATGAACTTGTGCAAGCCATGCATGTCACTGTTCTCGTTGCTGTGCACAGCGTGGATGATGGCACCAGCGCAGAGGAAGAGCAATGCCTTGAACATTGCGTGGGTGAACAAGTGGAACATCGAGGCCATATAGCCCAGACCATGTCCTCCGTGTATCTCGATCAGGCCACCATCTGCCGAACTAACAGCCAACGAAGTCATCATGAATGCGATTTGCGAGATGGTCGAGAATGCCAGTGCTCGCTTGATGTCGCTCTGCACACAAGCGATGGCTGCGGCATAGAAAGCGGTGAAAGCGCCCACGACACAGATAATCTCCATCGCTCCCTGCTCAATGACATAGAGCGGGAACAGACGCGCCACCAGGAAGACACCGGCGACCACCATCGTGGCGGCGTGAATCAACGCCGAAACGGGCGTGGGGCCCTCCATGGCGTCGGGCAGCCAAATGTGCAACGGATACATTGCACTCTTGCCGGCACCGCCGATAAAGATGAAGGTCAGCGCCCATGCCATAACCGAGCATCCCATAAAGGTTGCGCCCTGTGCTGTGGAAATCGCGCTCTGTGCTACCTCCAGGCTGTTGGCGCCATCTCCAAACACTAGCTTGTCGAAGTCGAACGTGCCAGTGTAGAAGCTCAGGATCATGATACCCAGCAGGAAGAACAAGTCGGCCAAACGTGTGACGATGAACGCCTTCTTGCTGGCGTGCACCGCTGCGGGCGAATGATAATAGAATCCGATGAGCAGGTAGGATGACACACCCACCATCTCAAAGAAAATGAAGATTTGGAACAAGTTGGTGGCCACCACCAATCCCAGCATCGAGAAGGTAAACAATGCCAGAAACGCATAGTAGCGCTGGAAGCCCTTCTCGGCGTTGCCGTGATGGTCGCTCATGTAGCCCAAGCTGTAGAGGTGCACCATCATCGACACGGTGGTGATGACAATTAACATCATGGCTGCAATCGGGTCGAGCATGATGCCCATGCGCACCACCAAGTCCTTGGTGAACGAGAGCCAGTCGGGGTTGAACACCACCACCGCCTTGCGCACGCCATCAACAACCTGTCCCTGGTCGGTGCCAAAGAAATAGGTCAGCGCAACGCCATAGGCCAGGATAGTGGTGATGAGCATTCCAATCACGCCCAGCCAGCCGGTGAGTTTCCGTCCCATCTTCACCCCTGCCAGTCCCAAGAAGAAGAACATGAACAAGGGTATCGCAATCACTGCAATTGTATAACTTAAAGGCATAGCTATTAGAATTTCAGTTTAATGAGTTCGTTGATGTCGACCTTGCGAGCCACACGGAAGACGTTGATGATGATGGCCAGTGCCAATGCTGTCTCGGCAGCCGCAATGGCGATGGCAAACAGCGTGAAGAACATGCCGTCCATCTGCCCAGGGAACAAGTAGCGATTAAACACGACAAAGTTGATGTCGACTGAGTTGAGCATCAACTCGAGCGAAATCATGATGGCAATCATGTTCTTGCGAGTCAGAAAGCCATACACGCCACAGCCAAACATAATGAGGCTGGGCACGAGATACATGAGTAAGGTGAGATTCATTGTCTGTTTCCTCCTTTCTTAGATTAACGACGTCGTGCAATGACTACGCCACCAATGATGCATGCCAGCAACAACACACTGACAGCCTCGAATGGCAAGAGATATCCAAACTTGTCGGTACTGAGCAAGAACTGCCCAATCTCGTTGATGTCCCAGCTATGCGCCTCTTGCAACTGGCGTCCGCAGAAGTTGGCATAAGAGAACAATGCAAATCCGCACGCTCCCACGCCCAGCAGCGCCGCGATAGCCCCCAGTACACGCCTCGACGACTCGATACGCTGGGCATCCTTACCCGGCTGGTGGGTCAGCAAGATTGAGAACACAAACAGCACCACGATGCCACCGGCATAGACGGCAATTTGTACGGCACCCAGGAAAGGATAGTCCATCTGGAAGTAGATGGCTGCCGTGGCAAATAGCACGAACAACAGGTAGGTTGCCGAGCGCAGAATCTGTCGCGTGGTGACGGTCAACACCGAGAACACGATAATTGCCAGAGCAATCACGAAATATAAGATGATATTTCCTAAGGATTCCATTTTTTCAATTGAAAATTGAGGATTATTATTGATAAACTAGAAGCACCAGACTAGCTAGATGCACTAGACATTATTCTTTTGGGGGTTCCGGAGCTACAGGCTTTGTTGCTTCCTCGGGCTTGTCGGCAGGTGCAGGAGCAGGTGCGGGAGCTGGCTCATCCTTCTCGGGAAGGTAGTTGAGCTGCTTGACCAGCGCCTCGCGACGGAAGACCGCCTGCTCAAAGTCGTTGGAAAACTCCAAGGCGTGTGTAGGACACGTGGTGACGCACAAGTCGCAGAACGTACAGCTGCCCAAGTCATAGATATACTTGTCGAGCTTCACCTTCTTCTTGCCGTTGGGCAGGTCGACCATGCGTGTGTCAATGTGGATAGTGCCATTGGGACAGTTGCGCTCACAGGTCTTGCAAGCGATGCACTTGTGGTTACCGTTCTCATCATAGATGAGGGTGAGTGTTGCACGGAACCGCTCGGGTATCTTCAATGTTGCCCGATTCTCGGGGTACTGCTCAGTGACTTTGGGCGACACCAGTTCCTTGCCAGTGACCGCCATACCCTTGATCAGGCTGTGGATGCCCTTGAAAAGCGAAACAAAATATTCCTGAATGCTCATATCTTATAGTATTTATAAAGCTATTATCGTTGCACCTGTCCACCGATGATGTCGAGCAACTCGGTGGTGATGCTCTGCTGGCGCAACTTGTTGTACTCGAGGTTCAGCTCGTCGAGCAGTTCCTTGGCATTGTCGCTGGCGGTCTGCATGGCCATCACGCGCGATGCTTGCTCGCTAGCAGCACTTTCGGTGTATACCTCCTGCATCATGGCGCGCAGATGCAGGGGTAGCACACTGTTAAAGATGGTGTTGGCATCGGGTTCAAACAAGCAAGGCTCGGCTGCGGCACGGGCATCCATCTGCTCGGCAATCGACTCGTAGCTCACCGGCAACAGTTGCTCACGAGTGAACACCTGGCGGCTAGTGCTGATAAAGTGCATATAGAGCACCTCGGCGCGGTCGAGTTCCCCGTCAAGGAAACGCTGCCGCAACAATCCTGTGAGCTCGTTGAGCTCATCGGCTGTGCTGCGCGTATTCAGACTTGTACGCTCGACCTGGATGTCGTTGCCAGCAAGCTTCAGCGCCGCCTTGGTCAACTTCTTGCCCACAGGAATGACCGTGAGCTTGAGGTCCTTACCATACTGCTCACGCACTTGATTGATAGCGCTTAGCAAGTGCTTGAACAGATTGATGTTGAATGCTCCGCACAAGCCGTCGTCGCTGCCGAACACCACCAATGCCATGCGATGCACATCGCGCGTAACAATGAGCGGTGACGAAAACTCCTGGTCGGTTACGAGCAAGTGACTTATAACCCGCTGCACCATTGCACGATAAGGCGACAGGCGCTGCAGTTGATAAGTTGCCTTGCGCATCTTAGCCGACGAAATCATCTTCATCGCGCTTGTGGTTTTCTGCGTCGACGCAACCGACCCGATGCGGCTCTTCAATTCACGTAGTGTTGACACTTATTCTTTTAATTGAGAATGGAGAATTCTTAATTGATTACTCGTACTTCCCGGCGATTTCTTGGGCGGCGTTCTTAAGCTTAGCCATCACGTCGTCGTCAATCTTGCCCAAGCGCAGCACGTCGAGCACGTCGCTCTGATGCTTGGCCTTGAGGTACTGGACGAAGAGTTTCTCAAACTCACCCACCTGGTCGACCGGCACCCGCTGCAGCAATCCGTTGACGCCGCAGAAGATGATGGCGACCTGTTCCTCGACAGCCATTGGCTCATATTGCGGCTGCACGAGCAGTCGCTCGTTCTTACGACCGGTGTCGATGGTACGCGCAGTCACTGGGTCGATATCGCCACCAAACTTGGTGAACGCCTCGAGCTCACGATATTGTGCCTGGGCAATCTTAAGCGTACCAGCAACCTTCTTCATACACTTGATTTGGGCATTACCACCCACACGGCTCACCGAGATACCCACATTGACAGCCGGACGGATACCAGCGTTGAATAGTGCGGTCTCCAAGTAAATCTGGCCATCGGTAATCGAGATGACGTTGGTAGGGATATAAGCACTCACGTCGCCAGCCTGCGTCTCGATGATGGGCAATGCGGTTAGCGAGCCACCACCCTTTACCATGGGCTTGAGCACGTCTGGCAGGTCGTTCATGACCGACGCCACCGCCTGGTTCTCGTTAATCTTGGCGGCACGCTCAAGCAGGCGGCTGTGCAGGTAGAAGATATCACCAGGATATGCCTCACGTCCAGACGGACGCTTAAGAATCAGCGAAATCTCGCGATAGGCCACAGCATGCTTTGACAAGTCGTCATAGATGACCAGGGCATCGCGACCGGTGTCGCGGAAGTACTCGCCAATGGCTGCACCAGCAAAGGGTGCATAGTAACGCATCGAGGCCGAGTCGGCAGCGGTAGCAGCGACCACCACAGTATAGTCCATAGCGTTGTGGGCCTTGAGCGTATTGACCAGGGCTGCAACAGTCGATGCCTTCTGTCCAATGGCTACATAGATGCAATAGACAGGTTTGCCGGCTTCATAGTTCTGGCGCTGATTGATGATGGTATCGACAGCGATGGCGGTCTTGCCAATCTGTCGGTCACCGATGATGAGCTCACGCTGACCACGGCCGATGGGAATCATCGAGTCAATAGCCTTGAGTCCCGTTTGCAGCGGCTGGTTGACCGGCTGACGGAAGATGACGCCCGGTGCCTTGCGCTCGAGCGGCAGGCGGACGCGCTTGCCGTCGATGGAGCCACCACCGTCAATGGGTTCGGCTAGCACGTTGATGACGCGTCCCAGCAGGCCTTCGCCCACCTGAATGGAAGCAATCTCGCCCGTGCGGCGAACCTTCATATTCTCGCTGATGGAGTCCACCTCGTTGAGCAGGATGACACCCACGTCACTCTCCTCGAGGTTCATGGCAACGCCAGTGACGCCGTTCTCAAACTCGACGAGCTCGTTGGCCTCGACATTGCTCAGGCCATAGACGTGCGCCACACCGTCGCCCACCTCTAGCACCGTACCGACCTCCTCGAACGATACATTGCGCTCAATGTCGCTCAGTTGCTGTTTCAGTATGTCGGATATTTCGCTTGGGTTAATCATTTGAATTAACTTAAAAGTTTTAAACGCAAATTATTCAATTCATTCTTGACCGAGGCGTCGAGCAAGACATCGCCTACCCTAACGATAAAACCTCCGATGAGCTCGGGGGCAATGGTGTGCTGCACCTCTAGGGTGGTTCCGGGCATGCGACGACGAATGATGTCGACGATAGCCTCGACCTGCTGCTCGGGCAACTCGGTAGCCGATAAAATATCGACCTTGGCGATGTCATGCTCCTCGCGATAGAGGTTCACATAGGACAATGCGATTTTTCTCAAAAACTCGGCACGATTGTTTCTGATGACCAATAACAAGAACTTCTCGAGCGAACTACCGGGCTTTGCCCCGACGAGCTGCATCATCACACGCCCCTTGTCTTCTTCCTTGACATGAGGGTTGAGCAGTACGCGCTTGAGGTCGTCAAGTCCCTTCAGTCCTCGGCTCAGCGGTTTAAGTTGCTCATAAATCTCTTGCGAGTCGCCATTTTCGACGGCCAGTTTGTACAAGGCCTTGGCATATCGCTTGGGGATGAGTCCGTCATTCATAGTCCGTTAGTTTTTGGTCTCCACCTCGTTGAGGTACTTGTCGACGAGTTCGCGCTGCGCCTTGTCGTCGCTGACGTTCTTGCGCAGCACCTTCTCGGCAATCTGCAGGGCGATCTCGCTCACTTCCAGTCTGAGCTGTTTCTCGCTCTCCTTCTTTGCCTGCTCGATCGACACCATGGCGGCATCAGAAACTTTCTTTGCCTCGACGGCGGCCTCGCCACGCGCATCCTCAATGATCTGGTTGCGCATCTTGGCGGCGTCGCGCAAGATATCGGCCTGTTGCTGTCGTGCCTCGGCGACCAGGTGGTCGGCTTCGCTCTTGGCGTTGTCGAGCTGCACCTTAGCCTCCTGGGCATAGGCGACACCCTTGTCAATCAGCTCGGCTCGTTCCTCCATCGACTTGATGATGTAGGGCCAGGCATACTTGGCAAGGATGAAGTATAGGCACAGGAATGCCACAAACATCCAGAAAACCAGGCCAAATTCAGGCGTGAAAAGTTCCATTTATTGAATCGGAAAAATGATTACATAATAATAGCCAGCACACACACGATGAGGGCAAGGAAAGCCACACCCTCGATCAGAGCAGCAATCACAATCATGTTGCTGCGGATGTCACCGGTCGACTCGGGCTGACGGGCAATGGCCTCCATGGCCGAGCCGCCAATCTTACCAATACCAATACCTGCAGCCACTGCTGCGATACCTGCGCCAATTGCTGCACCCAGATTGGCCATAGCATCTGCTAAAATCATTCCTAACATAGTCTTAAGTTTTAAATTGTTATTATTGTTTGATAAAATTCAAAAGTTATTATTCGGCCTGATGATGCGGCTCGACCAGCGCCATCGAGATGAAGATGGTCGAGAGGATGGTGAACACATAGGCCTGGATGAAACTCACCAACGTGTCGAGCAACAACATGAACAAGGTGAACGCCACCGAGAAGATGGCCGTTCCACCGCCCACTGCCACACCGAACAGGTTGGTAAAGATAAAGATGAGCAGCATCAGCACCAGCACCACCATGTGACCACTCATCATGTTGGCAAAGAGACGAATCATCAGCGCCAGAGGCTTGGTGAACATACCCAGCACCTCGATGATTTGCATCATGGGGACGGGGCACTTGAGTGCTACGGGCACCTCGGGCCAGAAAATTTCCTTCCAGTACTCGCGTGTGCCGCTGAAGGTGGTAATCAAGAAAGTGATCAACGCCAGCACCAGGGTGACGGCGATGTTGCCTGTCAAGTTTGCACCACCCGGGAAGATGACAATCAGTCCCAGCAGGTTCATCGTCAGGATGAAGAAGAACACTGTGAGCAAGTAGGGTGCATACTTGGGCGCATGCTTGCCCAAGATGGGCTTGATGGTGTCGCCATAGACAAAGTCGATGATCAGCTCCAACAGACCCTTTCCACGGCGGGGCGCCTTCATGCCGTTCTTGACATAGTAACGCTTCATCGACATCACCAGGATAATCACGCAGATGGCTGCGATGAAGATTCCAGCCACATTCTTGGTAATGGAGAAGTCAAGCGGACGGTACTCGGTACCATCGGGCAAGACTTGCACCACCTTACCATGATGCTCCTCGCTTTGGCCGATGCGGTAACCCTCGTAGGTCTGCCCGTCAGTGACCCTGCTGCTCATGAAGCAGTGCCAGCCGTCTTGCCCCTTGACGATGATGGGCAAGGGGATACGGGCGTTGTGGTTGAAGGGAACCTCCCAACCATAGGCATCGCCCAAGTGCTCAAAGATGGTCTCCTTGGGGTTCAGCTCGTGGGACTCGCCCTGTGCGCGATGATGCGCAGCGCTGTAGTAGCCTAACGCAATCAACGCCCCTATGAGGATGCCAATAATTGATGCTATTACTTTCTTCATAACATTAATACATACACACACTCACCACATTGTTCTTGATATCGGCCACACCGCCCTGAATAGCACGCTCCTGGGCCTGTCCGTCGGCGGTAACATAGTGCACCTGTCCGGCTGCCAGCGCAGCGATGAGCGCGGCATGGTTATTAAGCACCTGGAACTTGCCCATGGCACCTGGCAGGGTGACGCTGGTCACCTCGCCTTCAAACTCAATCTGTTGAGCCGATATGATTTTGAGTGTCATCTTATTATAATTTAGGGTCCCCCTTTAGGGGGCTTGGAGGGACAGTATGTTATACTTGTTCAAGAAGCTTCTTGCCCTTGGCGATGGCCTCGTCGATGGTGCCCACGCTCAGGAATGCCTGCTCGGGAAGGTCGTCGACCTCGCCGTCGAGGATCATCTTGAAGCCACGAATAGTCTCGGCCAGCGGCACCATCACGCCTGGCAGTCCAGTGAACTGCTCGGCCACGAAGAAGGGCTGCGACAGGAAGCGCTGAGCGCGACGTGCACGCGAGACGACTAGCTTGTCCTCGTCGCTGAGCTCGTCGACACCGAGGATGGCGATGATATCTTGCAACTCGTTATACTTCTGCAGCAGGTGAATCACACGCTGCGCCACATCATAGTGTTCCTGTCCGATGATGTGCGGGTCCATGATGCGCGAGGTCGACGCCAGCGGGTCGACGGCAGGGTAAATACCCAACTCGGCAATCTTACGGCTAAGCACGCAGGTTGCGTCCAGGAAGTTAAACGTAGTAGCGGGAGCCGGGTCGGTCAAGTCGTCGGCAGGCACATAGACTGCCTGCACCGAGGTGATCGAACCGCTCTTGGTCGAGGTGATGCGCTCCTGCAGCTTACCCATCTCACTGGCCAATGTGGGCTGGTAACCGACAGCGCTGGGCATACGTCCCAACAGTGCCGACACCTCACTACCTGCCTGAGTGAAACGGAAAATGTTGTCCATAAACAGCAGGATATCCTTGCCACCGCCGTCTTGGTCACGGAACTGCTCGGCTACCGTCAGTCCCGACAGGGCCACGCGCAGACGCGCACCGGGAGGCTCGTTCATCTGGCCGAATACCAGGGTTGCCTGCGACTGGGCCACGGCATCCATGTCCACGTCGTCAAGCTTCCACTCGCCATTGGCCATGCCTTCCTTGAACTTGTCACCATACTTGATAACGCCGCTCTCGATCATCTCGCGCAGCAGGTCGTTACCCTCGCGGGTGCGTTCACCCACGCCTGTAAATACCGAGAAGCCGTTGTGCCCGTGCGCAATGTTGTGGATCAGCTCCATGATGAGCACGGTCTTACCCACACCTGCACCACCGAACAGACCAATCTTACCGCCCTTGCAGAACGGCTCGATGAGGTCGATGACCTTGATACCCGTGTACAGGATTTCCTGAGTGATGGATAGGTCGGCAAAGTCAGGTGCCGGCTGATGAATGGCACGGCGTGCCGACTCCTTGAGGGGCTCCAGATGGTCGATGGGCTGACCAATGACGTTGAGCAGACGACCCTTCACCTGGTCACCAGTAGGAACCGAGATGGGACGGCCCAAGTTTTCCACCTTGGTGCCACGCTTCAAACCGTCGGTACTGTCCATAGCCACGCAGCGCACGGTGTTCTCACCGATGTGCTGCTCCACCTCGAGGATAAGCGGTGTGCCACCCGGACGCACCACGCGCAGTGCGGTGTAGATGGGAGGACGGCTCACGCCCTCGCCCTCAAAGGCGATATCAACCACAGGGCCAATGACCTGTGTTATTTTGCCAAAATTATCTGCCATATATCTTGAGTAGTTAAGTATTTATAGTATTTAAAGGTAGTTAAGTAGTGCCTTGCTTGGCTTAACCGTGGCATACAGAGCAAAAAGGACTGCTACTGCATGCATTTTAGAAGTGCCATCCCTGGGTGACGACAATGGCCATCACCACCAAGTTGACAAGTCCCATGGGCATGAGGTAGCGCCACTCCAGAGCAAGCATCTGGTCGATACGCACGCGCGGGAACGACCAGCGTATCCACATGAAGATGAATGTCATGAAGAACGCCTTGCCCAGGAACCACAGGGTGCTGGGAATGTAATCCATCACCGCGTTGAAGCCTTCCCAACCAGGAATGTGCAACGGCATCCAGCCGCCCAAGAAGAGCAGTGAAGCGATGCCACTGACTACAAACAGGTTGAGGTACTCGGCAAGGTAGAACAGTCCGTAGTGGATACCCGAATACTCGGTGTGGTATCCGGCTGTCAGCTCGTGCTCGGCCTCGGGGAGGTCAAACGGGCCACGGTTGTTCTCGGCATTTGCAGCTACGATATAGATGAGGAAGGCAATGATGGCGGGAATGTGTCCCGTGAACAGGAACCAGCCGTCCTTCTGCGCCTCAACGATGCCCGTGATGCTCATCGTGCCCGCCAAACACACCATAGTGAGCACCGAGATACCCACCGACAGCTCATAGCTAATCATTTGTGCACCAGAGCGCATAGCACCAATCAGGGTGTACTTGCTATTGCTCGACCATCCTGCCAACAAGATGCCCAACACGCCAATCGACGACACGGCGATGATAAAGAACGCGCCAATGTTGAAGTCAATCAGCTGCATACCCTTTCCCCAGGGCAGGCAAGCGAAGGTAAGCACCGACGCCAGCACCACCAGGAAGGGGGCAAGGAAGAACAGGAACTTGTCGGTGTGCCACAGGGTGATAATCTCCTTGGTGAGGATTTTGAACACATCGGCAAAAATCTGCAGCGAGCCCGCAGGACCCACACGGATGGGGCCTCGACGGCACTGAATCCAGCCGCACACCCAGCGCTCATACATGATATAAATCATGGCAAGCACCGAGTAGGCCAGCAACAGGAACAACGCTACCAGCGCACACTCAATCGTGGTCACAAGCCATGCGGGCATGGCACCGAGCATCAACTCATGTAGCCAATTGGTGACTGTAGAAAAGTCAAACATATATCTTGAGTAGTTAAGTAGTTAGAGTAGTTAAAGGTAGTTATGTAGAACCTCGGATCAACGCTGTCTACCCACGCAAAGCGCAGTTTTAGCGGTCGATGTCGGGGATAACAAAGTCAATAGAGGCGGTGATGGTGATCAGGTCGGCGATCATGTTGTCACGGCACGTGAGGTCGACCACGCCAATGAGGTTGAAGCATGGCGACTGGAAGTGCAAGCGGTAGGGCTTCTGGAAGGGCTTGGGGTCACCATCGCTCTCCAGGTATACACCGAATGCGCCGCGGCTTGCCTCGACCTGCTGGTACCAGTGGCCAGCGGGCAGCTTAATCATCTTGGGCACCTTCTCGGCGATGTACTCATTGCCCTCGCAAGCTTCGAGCTTGTCGCATGCCTGACGCAGAATCTTGATGCACTGCACCATCTCGTCCATACGCACCATGTAGCGCGCCATCGAGTCGCCCTCGGTGCGGATGACCTCGTCGAAGTCAAACTCGTCGTAGAGCGAGTAGGGATGGGTCTTGCGCACGTCGCAGTGCACGCCGCTGGCGCGTCCGCTGGGGCCGGTGATGCAATAGTTGATGGCATCTTCCTTGCGCAATTCACCCACGCCCACCATACGGTTGCGTGCGATGACATTGCCGGTGAACAGCTGGTGGTACTCCTTGAGCTTGGACTCAATGACATCGCAGGCGTGGCGCACGTCCTTGATAAAGTCGGGATGCACATCGGCCACAACACCACCAATGGTGCTATAGCTCATCGACATGCGTGCACCGCAAGTGCGGTCAAAGATATCATAGATGAGCTCACGCTCGCGGAAGCCATAGAAGAATGCTGTGGTTGCGCCCTGGTCCATGGTCAAGCAGCCATAACTGAGCAAGTGCGACGACAAGCGCATCAGCTCGTCCATCATCAGACGGATCAGCTCAGCTCGGCGGGGCACCTCGATGCCCAGCGCCTTCTCGATGCACATGCACAGGCAGTGACGATTGATGTGGGCGGCCATATAGTCCATACGCTCGGTGTAGAGCAGAGTCTGCGGATAGGTCAGGCTCTCGCACATCTTCTCGATGCCGCGGTGAATGTATCCACTCACCACATCGACCTTCTTGACCATCTCGCCATCGAGCGACACGCGGTAGCGCAGCACGCCGTGCGTACTGGGATGCTGCGGACCAAAGTTGATGACGTATTCATCGTCTTCAAACACCTTTCCGTCAATCTTTTTGACATTACCGTCCTCATCCTCGACATAGGTGCAAGTATAGTCCTCGTTCTGCTCGTCATCGAGGCGGATAGGGTTGAGTTCGGGATTCTCGTCATAGTCCTTGCGCAGGGGGTGTCCCACCCAGTCGTTGCGCAGGAAGAATCGGCGCATGTCAGGGTGACCAATAAACACGATGCCGAAGAAGTCGTATGCCTCGCGTTCCTGGTAGTTAGCCACTGCCCAGATATCGCTCACCGAGTGCAACATGGGGTGCTCACGGTCGGTGGTGGCGACCTTGACATGCATCATCTCCTGCGTGTCGGTGTTGGTCAAGTAATAGACTACACCGATGGAGTCTTTCCAATCGACACCTGCCAGGCAGCTGAGCTGGTCAAAGTGCAGGTTGTCCTTGAGTTGCTGTGCCAGTGCGTGCCACTGTGCGTCGTCGACGGTGACCATGAGCAGGTTGTCGACGGTGTCAAACTGCGCCTGTGGGCACAATGCAGCAATCTGTTGTTGTAAGTCTACCATATATTATTAATGTATATGCGTTTCGTGTGGTTGAATGTGTGTCACTTTTCGGCTGGCACATACTCCATGCGCTTCTCTTTGCGGTTGTCACCACCCAGGAAGCGTGTGACCTTGATTTTGCGTTGCAGCTGCATCAGTGCGTAGAACATTGCCTCGGGCCGCGGGGGACATCCAGGCAGATAGACATCGACGGGGATAATCTCGTCGATGCCCTTGACCACGCAGTAGCTGTTCTTGAAGGGGCCGCCACTGACGGTGCAGGCACCGCAAGCGATGACATATTTGGGTTCGGCCATCTGCTCATACAGACGCTTGAGCACGGGTGCCATGCGATAGGTAATGGTACCCTGGCACATGATATAGTCGGCCTGACGGGGGCTGTTGCGCGCCACCTCGGCGCCAAAACGGGCCATGTCGTAACGGGCAGCGCCCAAGCACATGAACTCGATGGCACAGCAGCTGGTGCCGAAGCAGAACGGCCACAGCGAGTTGCTGCGGCTCCAGTTCAGCAGCTGGTCGAGCTTACCCACCACGACATTGACACCCGAGGCATTCAGTTGCTCAACGAGCGATTCAATATACTCGTTGTCCTTGAAGTCCTCATAACGCATGCTCTTGATTTTCGGTTTCTTTACTTCCATCTCAACGCTCCTTTCTTCCAGGCATAAGCCAGACCTAAAACCAGAATCACCAAGAATGTGCCCACGGCAAGCAACGCACCACTGCCCAGGCTGCGGCAGATGGCCGCCCACGGAAACAGGAACACGGTCTCGACGTCAAACATGAGGAAGAGGATGGCAAACAGGTAATAACCCACATGGAACTGTGCCATCGACTCGCCACGGGTGGGGATACCGCACTCATAGGGCTCACCCTTCTTCTCGGTGTAGCTGCGCGGTCCCACGAGCCACGCGATAATCAAGGCTCCAGCCACCAGCACCACCGCAGTGAGTGCCGCCGTGACCGCCAAGGTCGTACTTTGAATACCGAATATTGAAATATCCATATACTTTGTAAGTAGTTAAAAAATTTCGTCGTTAAGCAGTCAAGTCGTTAAGCAGTTAAGCATAACTACACAAACATCTCACACACACCGACTTAGGCTCTGAAAGCCAAAATCAGTGCAATAGAAACAATTTTTCTCGGTGCAAAAGTACAAAAAAAATTTCTGTTACACCACAGAGACCACAACATTTTTCTTACCCGTTTTTATACCTGTTGGCCCCCATAGATAGTTTTTAACCCATATTTCAATGAATTGTGGGGAACATGGTTTCAAAATAATTTGCCTTTTTCGCGGTTATATAAGTAGTGATGCGAAAAATCATTCATGTCGATATGGACGCGTTCTTTGTCTCGGTCGAGGAGCGGGACAATCCGTCGCTGGTGGGCTTGCCGGTGGCCGTGGGCCACGACGGCGAGCGCGGCGTGGTATCGACGGCCAACTATGTGGCTCGGCGCTATGGCGTTCACTCGGCACAAAGCATCCGCATGGCCCACCGACTGTGCCCCAACCTGGTGGTCGTGGAGCCACACTTTGAGAAGTACAAGGCGGTGTCAATGCAGATTCGCGACATCTTCAGCGACTACACCGACCTCATCGAGCCGCTGAGCCTAGACGAGGCTTACCTGGACGTGACCGACAACAAGCCTGGCATTGAGCTGGCAGTGGACATTGCCCGCGATATCAAGCGGCGCATCAAGGAGCAGACGCGGCTCACGGCCTCGGCGGGCGTGAGCTATTGCAAGTTTCTGGCCAAGGTGGCGAGCGACTACCGCAAGCCCGACGGACTGTGCACGGTGCATCCCGACCGCGCCCTCGACTTCATTGCCGGGCTCAAGATTGAGCAGTTCTGGGGCGTGGGCAAGAAGACAGCAGCCCGCATGCATGCCCTGGGCATCCACACCGGTGCCGACCTGCGCCAAAAGCCGCTGAGCCTGCTCACAGCGCACTTTGGCAAGATGGGTGGCGTGTTCTACAACTTTGCCCGCGGCATCGACGAGCGCCCGGTAGTGACCCAATGGGTGCGTAAGAGCGCCGGCTGCGAGCTCACCTATGCCCACGACCTAACCACTCAGACACAGGTCATCATCGAGTTGAACCACATTGTTGGTGAACTGTTGAGACGATTGGAGCGTAGCGGTTTTGAGGGCACGACACTGACGTTGAAGGTTAAGTACCACGACTTTGTGCAAATCACGCGCAGCCTGACGCAAAGCCAGGTGCTGCGCACCAAGGAACAAATCCTGCCCATGGCCAAGCAGCTGCTGCGCGAGGTCGATTTCACAGGCCGTCCCATCCGTCTGCTAGGACTGACAGTGAGCCACCCACCACGCGACGAGTTCGCTCAGCCCCAACCCACCGAACCCACACTGTTTGATGAAACCCTAGATAAATAAGACGACAAGGACTGTCGCTGAGGCGTCATTTTGTGGCCAGTCGGTAGTCGGTGGGTGAAATGCCTTGTGAACTCTTGAACACACGGTAGAAACTGCTGCGGTTGGCAAACCCCGCCTCCACCGAGATGGCTTCGATGGTGCGGGTGTTCTCTTTGTCCTCGTCAAACAGGCGCTTGGCCTCTTGCACTCTAAACTCGTTGATATAGGTTTTGAAGTTCATCTGCCGACATGCCCTTATCACCGACGAAACCACCCTGGGCTTCTCGTCAAGCCGCTCGGCGATGTCACCGACCGACAGGTCAAGTCGGCGATACAGTTTTTCCTGATTCATCAGGTCATCAATGCGCTTCATCATTACCAGATCATCGGCTTGGGGGTCGCTCAGTTCCACATCATCGTCGGCGGTGATGGCAGTCTCTATAGCCGGGAAATGCAACGCATAGTTGATAAACCGCACCCCGAAGGCGGTATAAAACACAATAACAACAGCCATGAACACCGATGCCACGGGCGCGACAGGCATCAATGCATAGACTAGCGCCAACACCCCAATCGTCAACGCGATGTAGAACGACCGCTTGACCCAATGCAAGCGACGGGCATCCTCATCAGAGAAGTAATTGTCCATCTGCATCTCATAGCGCCGGTACTCTCGCCTGAACAATATCACATAACGCGCCAACAAACCCACATAAATCAGCACAAACAGCCAGAACGCCCATTGTGCCAACTCGCTCCCATAAAGGTATGGGACAAACAAAGCCACCGACATCACCACGATTGGCACAAGCTCGAGCAACAATCTGCCAGAAGTGACAAAGTTCAGGTGGATGAGGGTGATGAGGGTAAAAGTAAACAGGAAAGCCTGGACCGAAGCAATGGAGAGGATGATTGGTCGCGATAATTCATCTCCTCCCATGCCCAGGACATGATACTCCAGATAGATGCACAAGGCATAAAAGAGATAGGCCGCGCCCATCACATAGCGCGCCACACGATAGTTGCGCAGTGCGGGCTTGGGCGGTATGGCGAGGAAAAACAGGCACACCGCAATACCCAGCAGGATACCTGGAGCAAAAAATGCATCAAGTATGCGATACAATTGTTCCATGCGGCAAAAGTAAGCATTTTTCGGCACACTGACAAAGCTTTAGCGCAAAAAATGCAGTGGTTGCACTTTTGTCAACGTGGTTGCACTTTTGTTTATTTGGTTACAAAAGACAAAAGTGTAACCAACTTTTTAAACAATCTTTTGGCAATCAGGCCCAATTATTTTATTTTTGCAGCCAAATTGGTAATTATTGTTTAAATGTAGCTCAAATATCATTCCAAGCATGAAAAAGTTTCTATCTCTTGTAGCGATGTTGCTGGTGGCAGCAAGTGCCTTGGCATTGCCGTTTGTAACCACACCCAGTGAGTCGACCTATCCCATTCACTGGTATCAACTGAAGATTAACGGCATGTATCTCTACGCTCATCAAGGACAATGGACCGACGTTGATGCGAGCACGACTGCATCGACTGCCGATGCCTATCTGTGGTGCTTCATTTCCACATCATCGGGCAAGACATTAATTTTCAACAAGGCGAAGCGGCAATACATGGCGGGCGGTGACCTATTGACCAGCAACCAGTCGCAGTCAAACATCAACTACGTGGAAGAAGGAAGTGGCAACACGTTCTACATCTGCTTCAATGCCGAGCAGACCAAGTTTTATCTGGACTATGATGAGGACAACGGTTTGCACAGCCCTGCCTGGAAAATGCATTCGTTTACTGCCATCGAGGCATTAGTTCAAGAGGAGAAACCCACTCCAAACGGAGAACTATCGTTAAACCTTGAAGTGCTGGACAGTTATTGTATGATCAGGGCTGCCTATAGTGGCAGCGAAGAACACACGATTACCCTGAATGTGAACGGGCAGAACGTGAACAATCCTTACAGAATTAACCGTACCTATACTGACCAGGTATTGGATGTGACGGCTACTGTTCGTTTTAACGGCATGGACCCCTTAGTGAAGCACAGTTCCATCACCATTCCTGCCCTCGGGCAACAAGAGTATACCGGTTACATTGAGTTCTATTATTCCCAAAGTGAAAGCGAGTGTGTCATTACTGCTGACTACGTCGGTACCGGGACTTACATACTCACGCTCTTTGCCAATGGCACACAGGTGTCTAACCCTTACACCATAGCGCGCACCGACGTGGACCAAACCATCACCATGAAAGCGAGAATCGAATACACTGGCATGGTGCCACTTGAGGCCGAGAAGGTCTTCGTCATTCCCAAACTCGAGGAGCCGGAACTTGACCTGACATTTACAGGCTATTCAATCAGCAACTCGGCATTCGATGCCGAGGGGGGTAGCAACTTCATGAGAATGTTTGACAAGAATTCCTACACCAAATGGCAACTATCCATGGAGACATGGCAGCCATTCTATGTCAGCTTCAGGAGCGACCAATCGTTTGTGCCAGTGGGCTATGTATTAACAACATGCGATGACACCAATGCCCATCCCAACCGCAACCCCAAGTCATGGAAGCTCTATGCTACAATATTGCCTGTATGGGATGACGAGTGGGAACTCATTGCTACCGTAACCGATGGTGCGGCAGCAGGCCTAGGCACCAACAACATGACTGAGTATAACTTCAGGCTTGAAGGCGTCAACAAAGAATACAAGTACTTCCGTTTTGAGGTAGATGAGTTATGCGGCACTGAGAATGGCAACCATGTGTTCCAACTGGCAGAGTTGCGGTTGAGAGGCCATGCCTATCATGCAACGCCTGGCGATGTAAACGATGACAACACCGTCGACATTGCCGATGTGAATGCCATCATCAACATGATGCTGGGCAAGGCCACGGCGACTGCCGCTGGCGACGTGACGGGTGACAATCATGTCGACATTGCCGATGTGAATGCCGTCATCAACATCATGCTCGGAAAATGACAAATAATTTAACTTTATAATAGGCATCAAGTATGAAAAAGTTTTTATCCCTCTTGGCGATGCTGCTGATGGCAGCAAGCGCATGGTCGTTGCCGGTCGAGGTGACTCATCATCCGACTTTACCGACAACCAAATGGTATCAGATCAAAACTCAAAACAACAACTATCTGTACTACGAATCGTCCACTAACCGTTTCACGACCTCATCGTCCCCGTCAACTGATGACACTTACTTGTTCTGCTTTGTAGGCGACGAGGCGGACAGCTCCAATGTTATTATTTACAACCGTGGACGCCAGCGCTACATGGTTTTAGGCGACATGAACGATATCTATGGTGCGCCTTACCTTAACCATATTGAATGGAACAGCGATGGCAGTTTCTATATCTACTTTTGGTATAAAACATACAAATATTACGTTGGCTACATAAGTAATGATGGTAATATGACGACTATGAATCAGCCTGGGGAAAGCAGCTACACGGCGGTTGAGGTAGAGACTACGCCACTTGTCACCACCCCTTACTTCACGATTTCTCCCAATGATTTCCACATCCCCCACAACACCTTGAGCAATACGGGCAATGAGGGGTATGCCAATTTGATTGACCAGTACAAGGGCTCCAAGTGGTGTGTGGAGAACAACTCCGGGCAGTGGGAGACCATTTGGCTGGACTTCGAGACCGAACTGTGGTTCACCCCCAACGGTTATATCTTAACGACAGGCAACGACACCAAGGAGCACCCCGAGCGCAACCCCAAGGAGTGGGTCATTTATGGCAAGACTCTTGAAGA
Organism: Muribaculaceae bacterium; assembly: GCA_016290765.1. Classification (GTDB taxonomy): domain Bacteria; phylum Bacteroidota; class Bacteroidia; order Bacteroidales; family Muribaculaceae; genus Sodaliphilus. The sequence continues at coordinate 1,587 of JAEEVE010000007.1, read as the reverse complement.
TGACGACTGGACGGAGTTGGTGCATGTGACCGATGGCGAGCAAGCCGGCCTAGGTACCCAAAACACCACCGACTACTCATTTGATATCACGGGCCTTACCGAGGGCTATCGCTACTTCCGCTTTGAGGTGCGGCAAATCAATGGTCAAGCCCCAAATAACAACTACATTTTCCAACTGGCCGAGTTGCAGTTTATAGGCACGTATGTGGATCCCCCAGAAATCCACGTTGAGCCGACACTCACATCAACCGATTTTCATGTTCCCCACAACACCTTGAGCAATACGGGCGATCAAGGATATGCCAAGTTGATTGACCAGAACAAGTCCACCAAGTGGTGTGTTGTGAACGACTCTGGGGCCTGGGAGACCATCTGGCTGGAGTTTGAAAGCGATATATGGTTCATCCCCAAGGGCTACACCTTTACGACGGGCAACGATACCGGGCCTCGCCCCGAACGCAACCCCAAGGAGTGGGTCCTCTATGGCAAGACTTTTGACGATGACGACTGGACGGAGGTGGTGCATGTAACCGATGGCGAGCAAGCCGGTTTGGGCGCTCAGTCCGCCACCGACTTCTCATTTGATATCACAGGCCTTACCGAAGGCTATCGATACTTCCGCTTTGAGGTGCGGCAGATCAATGGCGCAGACGCGAATGGCAATTACATTTTCCAACTGGCCGAGCTGACGCTTCGTGGCAAGCAGGTAGATCCTCCGATGCCACCCATCCAGGGCGATGTGACGGGTGAAGGTTCAGTCGATGTCAGCGATGTGAACGCCATCATCAACATGATACTGGGCAAGGCAACGCAGACCGATGTAGGCGACATAACAGGTGACGAAAATATCGACGTCAGCGATGTGAACGCCGTCATCAACATCATCTTGGGCAAGACGCAGCCGGTCACGCCACCGGAGGTTGACCCCACGGCTCAGTCGCTTACGGCCATCGGCTATAACATCCCACACAACGGCCTGGATAATGATGGCGACCAAGGGTATGCCAAGCTGGTGGACGGCAACCGAAGCACCAAGTGGTGCGTGGAGAATCGCTCTGGGGCATGGGAAACCATCAGCATTGACCTCCAGTGCGATGTCGCCTTCAGACCCACCAGTTACATCTTGACCACAGGTGACGACACCTACTCGTTCTATACCCGCAACCCGAAGAACTGGAAGATCTATGGCCGTAACAGCGAGAGCGAGTCGTGGACCGAACTGGCTCATGTGAGCGACGGTTCCGGGCTGGGTAGATACAACAACACTGACTATACCTTCGAGTTCAACGACGTGACGAAGGCGTACAAGTACTACCGCTTCGAGGTCATCGAGATTGGCGGCCGTGATCTCTGGAACAACACCTATTACGTCTTCCAGCTGGCCGAGCTGACACTGGTGGGCGTCCCGCAATAATTAAGACCGCGCTACGCACTGGTAGACCGTCTTTCGGACTGGTAGAAAACTGCGCGCTGCTTGACACTCAGCGAGATTTGAAAAAAACGCGAATCACGCGAAACATTTTGTTCTTTTTGTCTTTTTAGTCTAAAAACGCGATTGATACATTATGAAAAAGATTCTACTCTTAT
>JAEEVE010000128.1 GCA_016290765.1 Muribaculaceae bacterium | reverse complement strand
GTCATTCTTAAAGACCTTGCCATAGAGGACCCACTCCTTGGGATTGCGGTTGGGGTTCGTTTGGGTGTCTTTGCCTGTTGTTAGGACATAAGCATTGGGGATAAACCACACGTCGCTCTCAATGTCCAGCCAGATGGTCTCCCACGAACCGGAGTTGTTCACAACACGCCACTTGGTGGTTCTGTCCCGGTCTATTAACTTTTTGTAGCCCTCGTCGCCCGTGTTGCTCAATGCATTGTGAGGAACATGATAATCCGTCGCTGTGAGTGTCTCGTAGGGGGTGTCGACGGGCGGAGGCGTGGGCTCAACCTCCACCTCAACAGCCGTATATGTATTGCTCTTCCCAGTTTCAGTTGTGATAGTGTTGGTTTCGCTAGCATAAGTGAGATACATCTTTTGAGGCGGATTAATGTATTGGTTGAGGTGCCATATATAGAAGTTGTTGCCACTGGCCATCTCTACATAACTGAGTCCACCATCGCCAGGCCTTCCATTAACTGATAAGCCAGACATGTAGGCCTGAGCACCGCGGTTGTAAATCGTGTAGCCGGTCGACTCGGTGCCCACAAAGCACCACAGATAATGGTCGTCGGTCGATGCGGTGGTTGAAGGAAATATTTCGCCCCAAATCATCTCGTGGTACAGATAAACTGAGCCGGTCTTGATTTGATACCACTTGGTGGTCGACGCCGACGGGTCGGTCGTGGGCACAAACGGCAACGACCAAGCACTTGCTGCCACCAGCAGCATCGCAAAGAGGGTTAGAATCTTTTTCATACTTGTAACGATATTTGAGTTAGAATAAACAATTTTTCCGATTTCGGGTGCAAAAAAATAATTTGGGTCAGATTTCCAAAGAATTGTTCAAAATATGGTTGCACTTTTGTCTTTTGCACCAAAAAGACAAAAGTGCAACCGCTATTATCTATTATCTGTTATCTATCATCTATAATCTATTATCAGTATCCTATCAGCGTCAACTCAGCCAGCTGGAAGACGTAGTTGTAGCCGTCCTTGCCACCAATCTCGATGACCTCAAACCGGTAGTACTGATACGCCTTCGTGATGCCGTCAAACTGGAACGTGTAGTCGGTGGTGTTGGTGGCAGCCAGCCCTCCACCGTCGGTCACATGGGCCAGTTCGGTCCACGACTCGCTCACGCTGTTTCGGCCATAGATTTTCCAGTTCTTCGGATTGCGGGTAGGGAACGTGTTGGTGTCGTTGCCTGTGGTCAGGATGTAGCTGGTGGGCGTGAAGGCGACTTCGCTCTTGAGGTCTATCCAGATGGTCTCCCATGCCCCGGTGTTGTTCACAACGCACCACTTGGTGTCCTTGTCGCCGTCCACGAGCTTGGCATATCCCTCGTCGCCAAAGTTGCTGATTGAGTTGTGGGGAACATTGTAGCCGAAGACTGTGAGTGACTGCTCAGACTTGACTGGGGGGACACCCTCTAGCGTCAGTTCGGCCAGCTGGAAGACATAGTTGGGGTTAGTTGGACTATCTCTGCCTGGTAGCTCGATGACCTCGAAGCGGTAGTACTGATACGCCTTCGTGATGCCGTCAAGCTGGAATGTGTAGTCGGTGGTGTTGGAGGCAGCCAGACCCCCGCCGTCGGTCACATAGACCAGTTCGGTCCACGACTCGCTGTCGCTGTTGCGGCCATAGATTTTCCATTTCTTCGGGTTGCGGTTAGGATATATGTTGGTGTCGTTGCCTGTGGTCAGGATGTAGCTGGTGGGCTTGATGGCGACATCGCTCTTGAAGTCTATCCAGATGGTTTCCCATGCCCCGGTACTGTTCTCCACACACCACTTGGTGCTGCGGTCGCCGTCCACCAGTTTGGCATATCCCTCGTTACCCGTATCGCTCAATTTGTTGTGAGGAGTGTAGTAGCCGATGGCTGTGAGCGTCGGCCTGATTGACTCGGTGGGTGGCGGTGTAGGAGTCGTCTTGCCTAGCATGATGTTGATAACGGCGTTCACGTCGGCGATATCGACCTTGCCGTCACCTGTCACCTCGCCTGCAGCGGTCGGTGAGGTCTTACCCAGCATCATGTTGATGACGGCATTCACATCGGCGATGTCCACCAGGCCGTCACCCGTCAAGTCGCCCGTGATGGTAGGTGGCGGAGTAACGGCTACCTCCTCAGCCGTGTAGCTGTGGGACTTGTCAGTACTAGCATGTAACACATCTTCCGTATAAACGAGGTAGTAGATAAGACCTTTATCAATACAATAGATGTAGAAAGTGTTTTCGTTCTCTACTTCCACATAGTTGTATGCCTGCTCATCGCCCCAGGTATTAGCAAAGAGGTAGAGACCATATATCATATAGCGATGCTTGGCACGGCTATACACCTTGTAGCCGGTCGACTCGGTGCCTACAAAGCACCACTGGTAATTATCGTCAGTAGACGGTGAAAACGAGGCATGTATGCTTTCGTCTGAGCCGCTACACAGATACATATCGCCATTCTTGATTTGGTACCATTTGGTCGTCGAGGACAAGGGGTCGGTCGTGGGCACAAACGGCAACGCGCGACTAGTCAGCGACAGTAGTGACAAGAGTAGCATTACCAAAATTTTTGGGGGGGCTAGTTTTTTCATAAGTGCTTTAGTTAATTATATTGAAGAATATTTTGAAACTACAAAATTACTACTTCAGACGGCAATATGCAAAAAAAGTGTGGTTTTTTTGCGCACAAACGCAAAAATCCACACTTTTCTTAAAAACACGAGATAAAAATAAAGCTGTTAAATTTTGTGCAAGCCGAACGCAGTGCCATGCTTGCATGAGCAATGCTGAGGCGCAGCCAAGATTATCCAAATCTGTTAAATCTGCAAAATCTGCATGAGAAAAAATCTGCATGAGATGTGTTGTGCATTCAATCAACGTTTGCCTAGCATGATGTTGATGACGGCATTGACATCGGCGATGTCAACCTTGCCGTCGCTTGTCACGTCGCCAGCGGCGGTGGGCGAGGCCTTGCCCAGCATCATGTTGATGACTGCGTTGACATCGGCAATGTCAACTTTGCCGTCACCCGTTACATCGCCACGGACACCCGTCGAGGTGGTTTCGGCCCTAAGTTCGCAGTCAAAGTAGGCCCCTCCCCAGTTCTGTTGGATGTAGATGGCAAGCACGTTGTCGCCCGCACGGAATGCCGAGGCGGGGATCACCGTTTCTTCGTGGCCTGTCTCCCAAGTGCCGTTGTTGGGGAGATTACTCCATCCGTCGGCGTGGAGCACCTCCTGGCCGTTGACATACACCCACAGGTTGTCATCGTGCACATAGCGCAAAGTGTAGGTAGCGGTGGGGTCGACACGGTCCAGATGGAACGGGCGACGCATCCAGTAGCAGTTATATTCGCCATACCAGTGTGAGTTGTACATCAGCGAGGTGTATGGCCCCCCGGTGTGGCCCACACTGGCTGTGGGCATCGTCAGGTAGTTCCACTGGGTGTCGTCGAAATTGGGTGTGTTCCAGCTCTCATCGGGTGCATCGGGCCAGGTCTGGTCATCATTGCGATATCTAAATTGGTATTTGACGCGATAGGGGTTCACTTGTCCGTTGTCGAGCAAGATGGTCACATTTTCAGCCTTGCCGCACACCGAGCACACACCATCCACATAGGTGTGATTGTCGGTGGGAGGAATGTAGTAGTAGTTGAGTGCGTTGCATTCGGCGCATTTCGAGACCTGTGTGCCATGCACGCCGCAGGTTGGTTGGGTGGTCTCTGGCAGGAGCCAGGAGTGTGGCTGCTCATTGATCCATATCTCGCTGAGCTGCACATTTCCAGAGGCTCCCTCTGCACATTGAAATCTGAAATAGCGGAATTTGTCAGTTGAGTTCAATTGTGGCCGGAACACTACTTCCTCTTGGTTGGTGAAAGGTATGTTGGGGTAGTCAACGACACGGTCGATGACAATAAACTCTTGGTTGTCGTTTGATCCAGCGAGCCACCAACTGCGCAAGTTGCGGTTGGGATAGGTGTGGGTGTCGTTGGCGGTGACAATCGAGTATTGGCTTACTGCCACAGGCTCGCTGGCCTCGATGGTGACCCAACAATTAGCGACGGTGCCGTAATACTTGGTCGAGGCATCGTTGTCGCAAAGTTTGTCGGTCGATTCGTTCTCAAATGCTCCCTGGCCACCGTCAATGATGCGGTAGCCCACCCCATACTTGTCATGACGGGTCCACGTGGGTCCCGGGTTGGGGTCATCACCGCCTTGGTCGGCATATTGGACACTGAAATAGCCGTGCAGCACATTGCCCGTAGTGGCCTCGCTCATCAACGCATTTTCCTCGGCATCATAATAAAGGTTCAGGATGACAGTGGCGCCATCGCTATTATAGGAGCGCAACAGGTAGAATGTGTCGGAGGTGCGTTCTCTGTAATAGACCGAAGTCTCATGGTTGATTTCACTCTCTAAATAACCGTCATCGCACAGATACTTCTTGTATTTGCGGTTAAAGGCTTTGTACTTGCCTGTGCCGTCATTAACGAAACACCATTGGTCAACAGGGGTGCCCGAAGGGGCAGAGCCCAATGACGTGGCATAATACGGCGTTGAGCCAAAGTACTGCTCCGCACCTTGTACATACAGATTGTTGATGATCAGATAATACCACTTGGTGGTCGATGCGTTAGGGTCGCTCGTGGGCTCAAACGGCAGCGCCTGGGCCACAAGTGGCAGCACTGCCATGAGCAGTGCTGTCAGTGAGATTTTATGAAAGTGTTTCATTCTTGCAATGATTATTGTGTTTCCTTGGTGTAAACTAGAGGGCGAGGCGCAGCCCCATTGTGTTGGACTGTGGGGTGTTGTTCTTGCGCCACGTCACGGTGCAAGCATTTTCCTGGTCATTCCAGCTGCCGCCGCGGTACACTCGATTCTGGCCACTGACGGGGCCTGTAGGGTTGGTTTGAGCATCGCTGCTGTAGTAGCCAAACCAGTCTTGGCACCACTCATTTACGTTGCCGCTCATGTCGTACAGCTCTAACTCGTTGGGGGCTTTTTGGGCGACAGGGTGGGTGCTCTTGGGCGTGCCAAAAGGATTGCCATAAGGGCCAGAATTGCCCCAGTGAAACCCCACAGCGAAAGGATCGTTGCCACCGGCGTAAGTGTATCCCTTACTGAATCGGCCGCCACGGGCAGCATACTCCCACTCGGCCTCGGTGGGCAGACGGAATCGCTTGCCTGTCATCTGGTTTAACTTGGTGATGAATGCCTGGCAGTCGTCCCAACTCACGCTCTCGACGGGACACTGTGGGTCGTCGGTGAAAGCGCTGGGGTTGCTGCCCATCACTGCCACCCACAGGGCTTGTGTCACTTCGGTCTGGCCAATGCGGTAGTTGCCGAGCGTCACCTGGTGGGCAGGCTTCTCGCTGTAGGTGCTGTTATTGACACCCATGGTGAACGTGCCACTTAGCACGGGTATCATCTTGAACGACACGCCGCCCACGGTGTAGGTAGCCGGATTGTTGTCGAACGATGCCTTGCCGAGCATGATGTTGATCACCTCGTTCACATCTGCTATGTCGACCGTGCCGTCACCCGTCACATCACCAGCATCACTTTGCGGCACCTTTCCCAGCATCATGTTGATAATGGCATTCACATCGGCGATGTCAGTCTGGCCATCGTCGTTGACATCGCCTATGACAATAGACGAAGGGGTGTCCTCAACGGGAACAACAGTGTAGGTGTTGGATCTAGACTCTCCAATGTAAAGACCATATTCGTTGAGGTCAAGGTACAGTTTTTCGCTATTATTATAACAGTAAATATAGAAACTCTTGTCACTGTTCAGTTCGGTATAACTGACGTTATGCTCCGTACCATCGCCAAAGAACACGCAAACCACTACGTAGGCCTTACGACCACGGTTGTAAATCTTGTAACCTGTCGAGGCGTTGCCTACAAAGCACCACTGGAAATTTCTGTCGGTCGACGGTGACGATGAGACATCGACTGCTTCACCATTAGCACTAACGGTTAGATACAAACCCTCTGTTTTGATTTGATACCATTTGGTTGTCGACAACGACGGGTCGGCAGTGGGCTCAAAAGGTGGGTCAACGGTAGGAGCCACGGCAACCTCCGAGGCCGTGTAGCTGTTGTATTTAGCACCGCCATAGATGCCATTGTCGCTATCATAACAAAGGTACAACTTCTGAGCAGGATGAAAAAAACTGTCCAAATAATAGATATAGAAATTGTTTCCGCTGCCCAGTTCGACGAGGTTGATGTCACTTTCATTACCCGTGCCATTGACTTCATACCCACATTTCATATAGGCCTTGCAACCGCGGCTATAAATCTTGTAGCCGGTTGACTCGGTGCCCACAAAGCACCACAAGTAGTAGTCGTTGGTTGTTGAACCGGTCGATGAGGTCTGGACTTGTTGATAACCGGCATTGGCATAGAGATACACATTCTCGGTTTTAATCTGATACCAGTGGGTAGTGGGTGAGGTCGGGTCGGTCGTGGGCACAAACGGCAACGCCTGTGCAACAAGCGGCAGCAGCATACATGCTGCTAACAGCAATAGGGGGGTAATTTTTTTCATAAGCGTTTTGTCTATTATAATGGAGAATATTTTGAAAGTACAAAATTACTGCCTCAGACGGCAATCTGCCAAAAAAATGTGTGGATTTTTGCGTCGGTACGCAAAAATCCACACTTTCTGTATGAGTTTATAGTTTATCGGCGTAATCTGCATGAGATGTGTGCAGCGAGGCTGTAATTGTGCATTGTGCATTTTGCATTGTACATTGTGCATTGTGCATTGTGCATTGTGCATTGTGCATTGTGCATTGTGCATTGTGCATTGTGCATTGTACATTGTACATTGTGCATTGAGCATTGAGCATTAGGTTAAGTCTGCGTGAGATAAATTCTCAATTCATTCTAAGGCTGAGGGCGATGCGTTGTCGCTCGAGGTCGACCGACAGCACGCGAACTCGTACCACTTGGCCCAGCTTCACCACGCGCGACGGGTCGCTCACGCGCTTATCGGCCATCTGTGACACATGCACCAGCCCCTCCTTGTGCACGCCGATGTCGACAAACGCGCCAAACTGCGTGATGTTGGTCACCTTGCCATTCAGTACCATGCCCTCGTGCAAGTCCTTGATATCGGTCACATTGTCGTCAAACTCGACATTCTCGGCACCCTCGCGTGGGTCACGGCCAGGTTTCTCCAGCTCATGCATGATGTCGACCAGGGTGGGCTCGCCCACCTCATCCGATACATAGCGCCGCAGTTCAATCTTCTCGCGCTGCGTCTTGTCGTTGATCAGGTCGGCCACTGTGCAGCCGCAGTCGTGCGCCATCTGCTCGACCAGTGCATAGCGCTCGGGGTGCACGGCGCTGTTGTCCAGCGGGTTCGCGCTCTCGGGGATGCGCAGGAAACCAGCCGCTTGGGTGAAGGTCTTGGCGCCCATCTTGGGCACGTCCATGATGTCTTGGCGGCTGGTGAAGTCGCCGTTCTTGGCACGGTAGGTGACAATGTTCTGTGCCAATGCGGGTCCCAAACCGGCAACATAGGTGAGCAATTCCTTGCTCGCGGTGTTGATGTTCACGCCCACACTGTTCACGCAACTCTCGACGGTAAACGTCAACGCGTCTTTCAGCCGTGTCTGGTCCACATCGTGCTGGTACTGGCCCACGCCAATCGACTTCGGGTCAATCTTCACCAACTCGGCCAGCGGGTCGAGCAATCGGCGGCCGATGGACACCGCGCCACGCACCGTCACATCTTGGTTGGGGAACTCGTCGCTAGCAGTCTTCGATGCTGAGTAGATCGACGCGCCACTCTCGTTCACTACATGCACCTCAACGGGATGGCTGAAGTGCAAGCGTTTTAGAAATCGCTCGGTCTCGCGGCTCGCGGTGCCGTTGCCCAGTGCAAAGGCGTCAATCTTGTATTTCTTCACGAGCCGCTCGATGGTGTCGGTTGCGCCCTCGATGTCAAAGTGCGGTGCCACAGGGTAGATGACGTCGTGGTGCAGCAGGTTGCCCTGTTCGTCCAGACACACCACCTTGCAGCCTGTGCGGAAGCCGGGGTCGACGGCAAGGATGCGCTTGCGTCCCAACGGCGGCGCAAACAGCAGTTGCCGCACGTTTTGGGCAAACAA
>JAEEVE010000127.1 GCA_016290765.1 Muribaculaceae bacterium | reverse complement strand
TCCCTCGACTTTTGCCTTCAATGCCTCACGGATGGTGGCTGCGATGGCATGCGACGACTCGGGAGCTGGAATGATGCCTTCGGTGCGGGCGAACAATGCAGCCGCCTTGAACGATTCCAACTGTGGGATGTCGATAGCATCGACCAGTCCGTCACGCTTGAGTTGGCTGATGATAGCGCCTCCGCCATGATAGCGTAGTCCGCCTGCATGAATGTTGGCTGGCGAGAAGTCATGACCCAGAGTATACATGGGGATCAGTGGCGTATAGCCTGCCTCGTCACCAAAGTCATACTGGAACACACCGCGTGTAAGTTTGGGGCAAGACTCCGGCTCAGCAGCAACAAATCGAGTGTTTCGCTCACCGGTGAGATTGTGTCGCAGGAAGGGGAACGACAATCCCGAGAAATTGCTGCCACCGCCAAAGCATGCGATGACCACATCGGGGTATTCACCTGCCATCTCCATTTGCTTCTCGGCCTCTAGGCCGATGACCGTCTGGTGAAGCGCCACATGATTGAGCACCGACCCCAGCACATATTTGCAGTTGGGCGTGGACATGGCCAACTCAACCGCCTCGCTAATGGCCGTTCCCAGCGATCCTTGGTAGTTGGGACGATCGGTAATTACCTTACGTCCCGCCTTGGTCGACATACTTGGCGAGGCGATCACCTCGGCGCCATAAGTCTGCATGATTGAACGGCGATAGGGCTTTTGATTATAGGAGATTTTCACCATATAGACCGCCAATTCCAATCCGAAGTGCTTGGCGGCTAGCGACAACGCAGCACCCCACTGCCCTGCTCCAGTCTCAGTGGTGATGTTGGTCACGCCGTCGGCTTTACAATAGTATGCTTGTGCGATGGCCGAGTTGAGTTTGTGCGATCCTACGGGACTTACGCTCTCGTTCTTAAAATAGATGTGTGCCGGTGTGTCGAGTGCTTTCTCCAAACCCTCAGCCCTCACCAATGGTGTAGGACGATAGATGCGGTAGAGCTCTCGCACCTCATCGGGGATTTCGATAAAGCGGTCGGTGTAGTTCAGCTCTTGGTCGGCGCATGCCTTTGCAAAGAGTGGATAGAGGTCTTCGGCCTTGAGGGGCTGTTTGGTCGCTGGATTAATGAGCGGTAATGGTTTGTTGGGCATGTCGGTTATCACATTGTACCAACGTTGAGGAATGTCATTCTCTGACAAAAGAAACTTCTTTGTTTGCATAAATTTAAAATTTTCAATTCATTTAGTCTATTTTAGAAATTCCTTGCAAAGAAAATAGAAAGTTCTGTATATAAAAAGCATATTGCAGAAAACTTTTCGATTTTCTGCAATTTGTGTTTTAAATAGTTGAAAGGGGTTATGTAAACTCGGCTTTAGTTAAATGTGATACTACTATTTCCGGTCAAGGGCTTCCAACTTTTTACCTTCGCCCAACTTATAGTAGATGTTGCGCAGAGCATTTTTCACTTCTTCATTGTCAGGGTCAAGCTGTAAGGCATGTTCGAAATATGGCATTGCCTCACGGTAAAGGGGCTGCACCTTCTTATTGAAGTCTTTGCGACTCAAATTGGGGTTCTTGTCAGTAATTGTCGCTGCTTGGTTGTAGTAGTAACGTCCCACATTGAACATTGTTTGCGCATTGTCTGGTGCCAGTTCGGCACTGCGCTTGAAGTGCGGGAATGCCGCCTCAATACCATCTTGCTGCTCGATGACGAGTCCCTTGAGATTGTGCAACTCAGCATCGTCATCATTGACTGCTATAGCTTTGTCAATGAGTTCGTTGGCTTGAGCATACTCTTCGCGGTTAATGTGGTTGTTGATGAGAATGCGGATGTACTGCAAGTCGGCAGTGCCGAAGGCTTCGTAGGCTTCAGCTGCAGTTCGTACAATTCCCATGTCATCATTGAGCGCTGACAAGCAAACCAGTGCATAGTCGAAGGCTTCTTTTTTGTTGTATCCCAGAGCTCTCGCCTGTGCAAAAAGGTCGGCAGCATTGCGGTTGTCATTCTGTTGCCAACGGGTAATGGCCTGGAAATAACGAGTCTGTCCCAAGACGCTATCGGGCATTGTTCCACTACGACTGACCAGTTGGCAAAATATTTCCCATGCACGGTAAGCTCCGTCCCAGTCCTTGACGTTGTACAACTCTCCCCCAACCTTGTTATAGTCGTTCATGTGTTCGTTGATGCGACGCAGAATGTCTTGCGAGAACTTGGTCTTCACCTTGGGACGCATGGTCTTGCGGTCGATAATCGGTAGCCCATTCTTGCCCTTCTCGACGATGGTGTCAAGTTTCAGTGCTTTGTTAAAGTGTTCATAGCCCTCAATCAATGCATGCCCCATCGCTTTGGCATCAACTTTCTTGCCTATTGCGCGGTTAGACATGTACTTGTCGTAGAGGCGATACTGCACCCTGCCAGCTACATACCAGGTCTCAGCAAGTTCCTTGGTCTCATCGTTGGTAAAAGCTGGTTTGAGTCGATTCATTGCACTCTTGATGTTCTCAATCGAGAGGTTCATCCCCTCGATGCTCTTCTTTACCTCGCTGACCGTGCGTTGCTGGGCACTAGCTGCAATCGCTAGCACACCTATAATTAATATAGCATATAGTTTCTTCATTTCCCAAAGCCTCATTTTTGTTTTGCAAAGGTAGTGCAAACTTGCGATATGACCAAATAGGACAGTATCAGTAAATAGAAAAATAGCAAGTGTGGCCATTTGATGCGACCACACTTGCTATTATTGCGTCAAGAAAGATGCTTTACTTCACACCCATGAGTTCCATCTTGTACTTGATGTCGTCAATGACGCGCTGAGCCTTCTGTGCATCATCGGCATTAAGTTGGCCAGCCTTCTCAAGCAGGGGCAGTGCCTTGTTGTAGATAGGCATGATTTTCTCCTTGAGCTGGGCGTTGTTGGCGTTAGGGTTCTCGTCGATGACGGCCTGAGCTTGCAGGTAATAGCAACGGCCCAAGTCATAGTAACCCTGTGCATAATTGGCGTCGGCATCAATGGCTTGCTGGTAGAACGGGATAGCAGCGTCGAAGCCTTTTTCCTGCTCGGCGGTAAAGCCCTTCATGTCATACAAGGCGGGATTGTGCGAGTCGGTAGCAATGGCGTTGTCAATAAAGCTGAAGGCGCTGGCATAGTCTTTCTTGTCCAGGAAATCTTGAACAATGTTTGCCAGTGCTGAAGTAGCATAGGCATTTACCTGGTTATCGGTGTAACCCTTCTTCAGCGCATAGGTTAATGCAGGATAAGCCTTTGTGTAATTCTTAGCATAGTAGTTGGCGAATCCTTCAAAGAACTTGATCTCAGCCAGGGTCGAGTCAGCCAGATTGATGTTGTTAGCCTTAGCGAAGTTAGAGGTAATCACATCAAAGTAGCTTTCGTAGGCTTTGGCTGCATTGGCATAATCCTCAGGCTTCTGGCTTTCTTGTGCAGCTCCTAGATAAGTATTGCTCATGTTGCCCAAGTCATCAAGATGCGGAATCAGCACGCCGATGATGTCCTTGCTATACTTGGTTTTAATCTTGGGCATACCATTCTTGTCCAGCTTGAGGCTGCCGTCCTTATTGGTCTCTTTGACGCTATCAAGAGGCAGAGCAGTGAACATCGCATCGAAACCAGCGGTCAGCACTTCGCCCATCATGGCATTGTTAATCATACCGCCATCCTGTCCTACAGTCTTGAGTGCCTGCATCTGGTCGAAGAGCTTGAATGCCAAACGTCCAGCAGTGAACCAGGTGAGTGCATTGTCCTTGCTCTCGGGATTTTGGGTTGCTGGCTCAATTTTTTCAAGAGCAGACATTAGCTCTTGAGGATTGTTTGAGCCCACAAACTTTTCTGCCTCCTTAACCAAGCTCATCTGAGCCATTGCACTCGATGCCATCATAGTGACACCTGCCAGTAAAAGAAAGAATTTTTTCATTTTATTATCAAATTTGGTTAATAAATATTATTCGTTATTGTTCTCTTCCTCATCTTGAGGATTAGTTTCGTTCTCGTTTTCAGTTGCGATGTCCACAGACTCTTCGGTGATGTCGACCACCTCATTCTCGTGCACTTGGGCGAACGCTTGCATCACGCTCTCCTCGTCGGTGACCTCAGGCTCAGTATCCACCTTGCAGACCGATGCAATCTGGTCATTCTTCTTCTCGAGGTTAATAAGCCTGACACCTTGAGTGGCACGTCCCATCACACGAAGGCTCTTCACCTTGAGTCGGATGATGATGCCGCTCTTGTTGATGATGACCAAGTCATTCTCATCGTTTACATTGCGTATTGCAATAAGCTTGCCAGTTTTTTCGGTAATGTTAATTGTTTTAACACCCTTCGCGCCACGGTTGGTCACTCGGTAGTCTTCCAGACTGCTTCGCTTACCCATGCCCAGCTCTGAAACAACTAGCACATCATCATTTTTCGACGACTTCATACAAATCATGCCGATTACCTCATCGTCGTCATCGTCTAGTGTCATGCCACGCACGCCAGTTGCAGTGCGGCCCATCACGCGCACCTTATTCTCGTTGAAGCGAATGGCGCGTCCGTTACGGTTGGCGAGCACGATCTCGCTGTCACCCTCAGTGAGCACAGCTCCCACTAGTTGGTCATCATCATTGATGTTAATAGCACGAACACCATTGAAGCGAGGTCGTGAGTACTCGCTGAGGCATGTACGCTTGACAACACCCTTCTTGGTGGCAAACATGATGAAATGCGACTGGTTATACTCAGGATCGGTAAGCTTGGTAGCACGCACAAAGGCAAATATGCGGTTCTCTGGTCCCAAGTTGAGCAGATTCTGAATAGCACGGCCTTTACTATTCTTGCCCATCTCAGGAATTTGGAATACTCGCAGCCAGTAGCAGCGGCCCAATGCCGTAAAGAAGAGCATATAGTTATGGTTGGTCGCCTCATAGACATATTCAATAAAGTCTTCATCACGCGTGTCACTGCCCTTTGACCCTACTCCTCCGCGATTTTGTGCACGGTACTCCTTGAGCGGTGTGCGCTTGATATAGCCGAAGTGCGAAATGGTGATGATCATCGGGTCATCACTATAGAAATCTTCGGCATTCATCTCGCCCTCGTCAGGCGAAATCTCAGTACGACGCTCGTCACCAAACTTCTCCTTCACCTCAAGGAGTTCGTCCTCGATGACCTTGCGGCACACGGCGGGGTCGTTGAGAATGCTATTGAGATAAGCAATAGTCTTTTCTAGCTCGTCCAACTCGTCATGCAGCTTGTTCTGCTCCAGGTTGGTGAGCTGGCGCAGACGCATCTCGACAATGGCGCGCGTCTGCAGGTCGTCCAGTCCGAATCGCTCACTCAGTCGCTGACATGCCTCCTCGGTAGTCTTGCTCGACTTGATGATGGCGATGACCTCGTCAATATTGTCGCTGGCGATGATGAGTCCACGCACAATGTGTGCGCGGTCTTCAGCCTTCTTGAGCTGGAAGCGCGTACGACGAATCACTACCTCATGGCGGTGGTCCAGGAAGTATTGCAATAGTTGTTTGAGATTGACCGTTTGGGGATGCCCGTCGACAATGCACACATTGTTAACGCTGAAGCTGTACTGCATCTGGGTGAGCTTGAACAGCTTGTTCATCAGCACGTTGGCATTGTAGTCGCGCTTGACGTCAATGACGATGCGCATACCATGACGGTCACTCTCGTCATTGATGTCACTGATGCCTTCAATTTTCTTTTCCTCAACAAGTCGTGCGATGTTCTCAATGAGCTCGCGCTTGTTGACATTATAGGGTATTTCGGTCACCACGATGCGATCGTGACTGGCCTCACTCTCTATCTCATATTTAGCACGGATGACAATGCGTCCACGGCCTGTCTCAAAAGCCTCGCGCACGCCCTGCATGCCGTAGATGATGCCGCCAGTTGGAAAGTCGGGAGCCTTGATGTAGCGCATCAGGTCGCTGATTTCCATCTCGGGGTTCTCGAGCAAAGCGATGCACCCGTCAATGCACTCGTTCATGTTGTGCGGGGCCATGTTGGTAGCCATACCTACCGCGATACCCGACGCACCGTTGACCAGCAAGTTGGGGAAACGCGTGGGGAGTACAGTAGGCTCGGTCAGTGTGGCATCAAAATTAGGGATAAAGTCGACGGTGTCCTCATCCAGGTTGTCCATCATCAACTCGCCCATCTTGTCAAGCCGCGCCTCGGTGTAACGCATGGCAGCGGGGCTATCGCCGTCAACCGAACCAAAGTTACCTTGTCCGTCGACCAGCGGATAGCGCATCGCCCACTCCTGAGCCAGACGCACCATGGCAAAATAGACCGATGAATCACCATGGGGATGATACTTACCGAGAACATCTCCGACGATACGCGCTGATTTCTTATAGGGCGCGTTGGAGAAATTTCTCAATTTAGCCATACCGTAGAGCACTCGGCGATGCACGGGTTTAAAGCCGTCGCGCACGTCGGGGAGCGCTCTCGATACGATGACCGACATCGAGTAGTCGATGTAGCTTGACTTCATCTCGTTCTCGATGTTGATCTCAAAGATTCGATCACTATTCATTTTATGTCTCTAGTTTTTGATGTTTCGGGCATGCGCTGCAGGCCACATTTCGCCCAAGGCTCACGCAATGCCGCATTCGTTCAAAATACCTACAAAGATACAACATATTCTGCAATACGGCACAAACATTTCAACAAAAAATGGTGGTTTAAACTCTTTTTAGCATTCTGGCCGAGTTTTATCGCTCAGCCTCAACAATTTATTTCCAAAAGGGTATCATACTTAGTCCAATCATAGCAGCCTATAAGAAACCTAATCATGTGATATAGATGACATTAACATAGTCGTTTTGGAGATGTACGATTACATCGAGATGCCTAATAACTCATAGTGCGACACTCATCTTCGACGAGCGCCGCACTATAAGTTTCGTACAAGTATATAGATTCCTTAAATATCAGAAGCTGTCCAAGCCCAACGAATTGATATAACCTTTCTGAGGTTGGCAGTTTTCAAATCGGCAGTTTTCCACATATTGCAACAGGAGTTTTCTGAAAGTCTCCTGATTGGGGCGCGCCTCGCGCCATTCCTGATAGGTATCTCGTGGTGTTTCAGAGAATTTCACTACGATGTCGTCCCATTGCTCAGGCCTCTTGATACCCATCATGCAAGAACCGTCAATTTTCTTATAAGGCCAGAATGTGTAGCCAATGTTATTGTCCTTTAGGACCTTCACCATATCGGCCTGCCATTGGTCGCTATTGTGACCGAATTCTCCCATGTACATAGGCAGGCTTGTCTTGTCACGGAAGTCGATGTAGTCTTTGATTGCCTCTGCTGTGGCAGGACCACCATAACGGTGGCAGGTATACATGATGTTGTTGTCGAAGGTCCAGTCGGAGAACATAAAGAAGTCGCTGTTCCACCGTGCTCCGCCCAGCAGGATGATGTGGTTGCGGTCTACCTTGCGTATGGCTGCCACGGCACGCTTGTAGAGCGGCTCCAAACGTTGGTTCAGTTCATCCTTGTTGTCAAAGTAGTGGGCGATGGGCTCGTTCATCAGTTCATAGCCAAGGATGACCGGTTCGTTTTTGTAACGGCGGGCGATACGTTGCCAGATGTCGCAGAAAAGCTGCTGAGCCTGTTCGCTCTCGAAAAGCCATGGATAGCCATGACCGTCGTCGATGTTGTCGCCTGTTTGTCCACTTGGACAATCGTGCATGTCGAGTATAAGGTAGAGTCCGGCCTCACGGCACCATCGCACCACATCGTCAATACGTTTGAAACCGTCTTGTGCGGAAGTGAGTCCCATATAGTCTTCGTCGGTGAAGAGCTTATAGTTGAAGGGCAGGCGGATGGTGTTGGCTCCTTGGTCACGTATGAAGAGAATGTCCTCACGGGTGATATACTGGTCCTTGAAGTCTTTCCAGAACTGGGCGGTCACATCTGGACCCACCATCTCCTTGAAGAGCAAGTCGATCATCCATGCCGAGTTGGTACGGCCGAAACCAAACATATACCCTTCGGGGTTAAGCCAGTTGCCAAGATTGGTGCCTTGAATGTAGAGGTATGTGCCGTCGGGCTTCAACAGACGGGTACCTTCTACTCTGACAAACTTGCCGGGCCTTGCTGTGAGGCCCATGGCAAGTGTCAGAAAGAGTATCACTGAAACA
>JAEEVE010000126.1 GCA_016290765.1 Muribaculaceae bacterium | reverse complement strand
GCCTTGTGAGGCTCAAGGAATCGCTTGATCAAGAGAAAGAAGTCTTTGGTACTTACATTGCCATGCAGTATAAAAGGGTGGGAGACAAGATGATGTACACACCTGCAATCAGCAATTTGATATTTGTCCGCGCTTCCTTTTCGTGTCTTAGCGAACTTAAACAGCTGGGCATTTTTTCGCCCCTGCGTTACATCATGCACCCAGTTATGGAACAGGATGGTTGGGTTCACACCGAGGCGCTCTATGTGCCTGATTCGTTGATGAACGACTTCATACGCGTCACGGCCGATTCAAACGAAAAGGTCATCTACATGAACAATATCGAGTATGCGTGCAAACCCGGCCAGAGGGTGCAAATTACGCAGGGGGCGTTTGCAGGTGTCAAAGGGACTATCAAGCGCATTCAGGGCAATGTCTGTGTAGTTGTACCCATCGAGAACACCATTGCCGCTGCAATCACAGGTCTACCCCGTGAGCACCTCCGCTATCTCGGAGACTGAAATATTTACTGCATATTATTAACACATCCATAAAGCAAAATGAAGAAAATTTTACTAATCATTGCTGTCATCATCGTTGCGGTGACGAGTTGCACCACACCTAACGTGACTTACTTCAACGATATGAAGAATAGCCAGAATGAGGCTATCAAGCATGTCCTTGACATCAGATTGCGTCCCGATGACAAACTGACGATTGTCGTCAAGAGCCAGGATCAGCGACTGTCCGAATTGTTCAACCTCGCCATTTACCAACAGCGCGTTGGCAGTACTACTGGCTCTTCACAATATATGTCCGGTTACACTGTCGATAGCCAGGGAAATATTGACTTTCCTGTGCTTGGGCAATTGCATGTCGCTGGTATGATGCGTGAAGAAGTGGCCAAGCTGATTAAGGATGAGCTCATCAATCGCAAACAGATTAACGACCCCCATGTTACCGTCGAGTATGCCAATTTCTCGGTCGACGTCATGGGCGAAGTCAACAAGCCTGGTCGCTATCAGTTCGACCGTGACCATATCACACTGCTCGATGCTTTGAGCATGGCAGGTGACCTTACCATTTTCGGACAGCGCGACAGCGTGAAAGTGATTCGCGCCAATGGGTTTACCAACCAAACCACCTATGTGGTTAACCTTCAGCGTGGAGATGAACTCTATGCCTCACCTGCTTTCTACTTGCAGCAGAACGATGTCATCTATGTCGCGCCCAACGACTATCGTGCTCGCCAGTCGACTATCAATGGCAACAACGTCCGTTCTACCTCGTTTTGGATCTCGATCGCATCCCTCGCTGCATCTCTTACATCAGTTATCTATATGATTGTTAAATAATAACTCTTAAACTCCTCATTCTCTTAAACACTAAAGCCTTAAACCCAACTTCCCCTCCTCGAGGAGGGGCCAGGGGTAAGGCCGGAGG
Source organism: Muribaculaceae bacterium (assembly GCA_016290765.1). Classification (GTDB taxonomy): domain Bacteria; phylum Bacteroidota; class Bacteroidia; order Bacteroidales; family Muribaculaceae; genus Sodaliphilus. Next base: position 6,734 of record JAEEVE010000126.1, on the reverse strand, counting down.
GGCAGGATGAGGAGGCCTAAATCTACAAATATGGCAGATATTAATACCACAACCACAGTCAAATCTGAATCAGGCGATTACCTTCGTTTGCAAGACTTGCTCTTGCTTTGCCTTAACCGAAAGATGTGGTTTGTCATCTCAGTAGCGATTTGTCTGGCACTGGCATCTATCTATCTGTTGCGCACACAACCTGTCTACACCCGCAATGCGTCTGTTGAAATTAAGAAGAATGACCAAAATGACAAGTCACTGGCATCCGAGCTGAGTGCAGTCTCAGGCATGGGCATCTTCAGTGGCAATTCCAACGTGCGCAACGAGTTGGTCTATTTCCAGTCGCCTGACCTTATCATGGAGGTCATCAAGCGACTGGGAATTGATGTGTCTTATACTACAGATGGTTCCTTCCACAAAAAGACGCTCTATGGGCAGTCGCTGCCTATCATGGTTTCGTTCAATGATTTGACCTATTCTGACAGGGCCTCACTCACCGTCACCCTTACTGAGAAAGGCGAGGTCAAGCTGTCTGATTTTGTCCGCAATGGCGAAGAGTGTGGAGACGGTAAGGTACTTATCGCTCGTCTAGGTACCGAAGTCAAAACGCCTTTGGGACGCGTATTGGTTTCACGCTCTGCCTATTATGATAATCTTGTAGACGGCAAGAGTAACATCTATGTCACTCGTTCCAACATCATGGCTGCAGTCACTTACTATAAGGATAAGTTCACAACCAAACTTAATCAAAAAGATAATGACATTATCGACCTCAGTTTCGAGGATGTGAGTATTCAACGTGCTGAAGACTTTCTCAATATGTTGATTGCTGTCTACAACGAGAACTGGATCAAGGACAAGAACCAGATTGCAGTCAGTACCTCACAATTCATTGGCGAGCGTTTGGCTGTTATCGAGAGTGACCTGGGCAACGTCGATAGTGACATATCGTCATTCAAGAGCGCAAACTTGGTACCTGACGTTGAAGCGGCATCGCAGATGGCCATGACAACCGCCAATCAGGCCAGTGTGCAAATTTCTGATTTGACCAACAAACTCTATATGGCGCGCTACGTTCGTGAGCATGTCAAGAAAGCGGGCAACACCCAGCTCCTTCCTGCCAACTCTGGAATTAGTGCACCGGCCATCGAAGCTCAAATTAACGAGTATAATACTAAACTCCTGCAACGCAACAGCCTCGTGTCAAACAGCAGTGAAGAGAGTCCTCTGGCTGTTGAGATGGACAAGCAGCTGACCGCGATGCGTGGTGCCCTCATCTCGTCACTTGACAATCAGGTTGGCACATTTGAGGCTCAGATTCGTGGCCTCCGTTCAGTTGAGGGCTCCAATACTTCCAAGATGGCGAGTAATCCCACTCAGGCCAAGTACCTCCTTTCGGTTGAGCGTCAGCAGAAGGTCAAGGAGTCACTCTACCTTTTCTTGTTGCAAAAGCGCGAGGAGAACGAACTCTCGCAGGCTTTTACTGCCTACAATACCCGCGTCATTATGTCGCCCACAGGTTCGTTGCTGCCCACAAAGCCCAATCGTCGACTCATTTTCTTGGCTGCATTGTTGATGGGCTTGCTCATTCCCATAGCGATTATCTATATACGCGAGAACATGAACAACCGTGTGCGTGGGCGAAAAGACCTGGAGGGCATGGAAACACCTCTGGTCGGCGAGATTCCGCAGTACGGTCGAAAGGAAAGTAAGTCTTGGCTTAAACGCATCTTCGGCATCAAGAGTCGCCGTGAGGATGTCTATAAGATAGTAGTCCAGCCCAAGAGCCACAATATCGTCAACGAGGCCTTCCGCATTGTTCGTACTAATATCGAGTTCATGACTCAAGCCCGTGATGACTGCAAGGTGTTCATGGTTACTTCGGCCAATCCACAATCCGGAAAGACATTCATCTCCATGAACCTGGCTACTACTTTCAGCCTCAAGGGAATGCGGGTTGTAACGGTTGACTTGGACTTGCGTCGTGCATCATTGTCACACTATGTGTCAACACCCAATACAGGAGTTTCTGAATATCTTAATGGTAAGTTGGCCGATTGGCGCGAGATTGTTAAGCCCGTCGAGGGTTACGAAGGATTGGATGTTATCCCTGTTGGTGCTATCCCGCCCAATCCCGCCGAGCTACTCTTCAGTCCCAAACTGGAGCAACTACTCAATGAATTGCGTGAGAGCTATGACGTCATCTTCCTTGACTGCCCACCAGTCGAACTTGTAGCTGATGCCAATGTCATTGCTCGTTGGGCTGATATGACTGTATTTGTCATCCGTGCTGGACTTATGGTGCGAGACATGTTGCCGTCCATCGACTCGTTTTACACTGAGAAGAAGCTTAGAAACATGGCAATTCTGCTCAATGGTACAGAAACAGAGCATAGCCGCTACGGTTATAGCTATGGATATAGCTATGGCTATGGTTATGGCTACGGCTATCACTACGGCGGTTATTCAGACAAATAGTCTATATACAAACCTGAATTCAAGGAATCAGAGATAGAAAAGGGTGTTATTTAGTGAATCCTTCTAGCATGTCAGCTGGTAGGAGTGTTGCCACCTTTTTGTTCATTGTGTTATGGGCTATATGAAGCCCGATAGAAGTGTGAAGCATTGAATATTTAACATGATTAACCGTAAGCTGACATCAGTATGTCGCCTCGATTTCATCCATATGAACATAATTACATCATTGAAGAACTCATATTTGCGCGGTGAGTTGATTCTTGCGATTGACACAGTGTTATCGCTTGTGGCATCACTCATCGCCATTTTTGGGGTGTCAAGACTTGTGGGGATGTCAATATATACCTCACGTTTTCTAGTGCTATATTTTGCGGTAGCCATCATTGGATCTATTGCTTTGTTTGTACTGGCACGGACTTTTCGCATCATCATCAGGCATCTGAATGTCCGCGACGTCATTCCATTTGCGCTAGTGGCTCTTGGAAAGTGCGTTCTAGTCGTAATGGCATTGATTGTATTTGGGATATATTCCAATACCGCCCTGCTTATCGCGGTCATCGATTTTCTGCTAACCTTGTTGCTTCTGCTTGGTATCAGAGTGTGTATGATTTTGGTCTATGATGCCATTAACAAGCGGTCACAAGATCGCTTCAACCAGCAGCAGATACTAGTCTATGGCACTTCAGACAAGAGTGTGGCTACCATTAAACGACTCCAGCATTCCACCCATTATCATGTCAATGGCTTTATCGAGCGCAGCGAGAATATCAGTAAGTTTCTCCTTGAACGACTTCCTGTCTATCGTTTCAACGATGATAGTAAGCTCAATCGGCTGATTCTTGACAAAAATATTGATGCCATTCTCTTCGCTCGTGATATAGATGCCCAGGAAGAAGCCGATCGGCTTCTTGCCTACTGTTCCAAGCATGGTGTCAAAACCCTCATTGTGCCCAGTGTAGATGAAGTATCTGAAGGCGACTCTTTCATGCATCCGCGTGAAGTCAAGGTTGAAGACCTCTTGAGCCGAAAGGAAATCACCATTTCGCTCAACGAGATCAAAGCCAACTTCCAAGGTAAAGTCGTCATGGTGACGGGTGCAGCAGGTTCTATCGGATCGGAGCTCGTTCGGCAACTTGCCACTTTTGGGGTGAAGAAGCTTGTTCTATACGACAATGGTGAGACGCCCTTGCACAACCTTCGCCTCGAGCTTGAGGAAAAGTTCAAAGATCTTGACTTTGTGCCCATCATTGGCGATATTCGTCACCCTGAAAGACTAGACTTCGCATTCCGCTCTTGGCATCCTCAAGTTGTCTTCCATGCGGCCGCTTACAAACACGTGCCTCTCATGGAGGAGAACCCATGCGAAGCTGTTTTGGTAAATGTCTACGGTACCAAGAATGTGGCTGATAAATGCCTGGAGTACGATGTTGAGAAGATGGTGATGATCTCCACTGACAAGGCTGTCAACCCCACCAACATCATGGGGTGCAGCAAACGCCTTGCCGAGATATATGTTCAGAGCCTTGGCCTTGCTATCGAGAGAGGAAACCGACAAGGCAGGACAAAGTTTGTGACCACCCGTTTTGGCAACGTCTTGGGTAGCAATGGAAGTGTCATCCCTCGTTTCCGCGATCAGATAGCCAAGGGAGGCCCTGTCACTGTGACTCATCCCGACATCTGCCGTTTCTTCATGACCATCCCCGAGGCCTGTCGCCTGGTGATGGAGGCTGCAACGATGAGTTCAGGCAATCAGATCTTTGTCTTCGACATGGGTGAGCCCGTCAAGATAGACCTCCTTGCCCGACGCATGATTAGCCTTGCTGGTTTCACTCCAGACAAGGATATCAAGGTTGAGTACACCGGCCTTCGCCCGGGTGAGAAACTCTATGAAGAAGTCCTCTCCGACAAGGAGAATACCCTTCCCTCTTTCCATGAGCGCATCCGCATCGCCAAGGTTCGTGAATACCAATATGCTGACGCTGAGATATTCGCTGAAGATCTTGAGAAGCTAGCCAGAAAGGTCGAAATCCTTGAGATGGTAAAATACATGAAGCGCGTCGTCCCAGAGTACAAAAGCGAGAACTCTAAATACCAGGAACTCGACAAAGCTTAGTTCTTAAACTCTTAACTCCCTTAAACTCTCAGATAAACGATAATGAAAATCTTAGTGACTGGTGCCGAAGGGTTTGTTGGTAAAAACCTCTGCTGGGCATTGAAGAACATCCAGGCAGATAAGGATAGAACTCATGCAGGACTGGTTGTCGAGGTTGTCTATGAATATGACCTTGACAGCACTCCTGAGGAGTTAGATGCTTGGTGCAAGGATTGCGACTTTGTCTTTAATCTGGCTGGTGTGAACCGCCCGAAAGAGCAGAGCGAATTCATGACTGGCAACTATGGATTTGCCAGCACATTGCTAAATACATTAAAGAAGCACAATAATACCTGCCCCGTGATGCTGAGTAGCAGTCAGCAAGCTAGTTTGACAGGACGATTTGGCGATAGTGAGTATGGCCGCAGCAAGAAGGCTGGCGAAGAGCTGTTTTTTGCATACGCCAAGGAGACAGGAGCAAAAGTGCTTGTATACCGTTTCCCGAACCTGTTCGGCAAATGGTGCCGTCCGAATTATAATAGTGCTGTAGCAACCTTCTGCAATGCCTTTGCCAACGACTTACCTTACACTGTCAATGACCCCAGTGTTGAACTGGAATTGTTATACATTGATGATCTTGTTGACGAGATGATTGCAGCACTTCAAGGCAACGAGCATCATTGCGAGTTCAATGGTCTTGATGTTCTGCCGCAGACCGATGGCAAGTACTGCTATTGCACTATTACGCATCATGTCACCTTGGGTGAGATTGTGGAGTTGCTAAAGAGTTTCGCAGAACAGCCCAAAACTTTGGTAATGCCAGAGATTCCAGCCAATAGCTTTGCCAAGAAACTGTATAGCACATATCTGAGCTATTTGCCCAAGGACAAGGCCGCTTTTCCTCTGAAGATGAATGTGGATGAGCGCGGTTCATTCACCGAGTTGCTCAAAACTGGTAAGTGTGGACAATTTTCGGTCAATATTTCCAAACCAGGTATTACTAAGGGGCAACATTGGCACAACACCAAATGGGAGTTCTTTATTGTGGTCAGTGGCAGGGCATTGATTCAGCTACGAAAAATAGGCTCTCAAGAAATAATTGAATTTGAGGTCAGTGGCGATCAAATTCAGGCGGTGATGATGCTTCCTGGATATACCCACAATATCATCAACCTCTCTGATACCGACGACCTGGTGACGTTGATGTGGGCCAATGAGCAATTTGACCCATCGAAACCTGACACTTTCTTTGAGAAAGTATGACAATTGACCGACAACTGATAGAACAACTGCTGGCAGAGGCGGCGACAAGTGCGCGACTTCGCAAAAATTACGATTTGCGGGATGCCGATACTGATCAGTCTCAACGTATGCTAAATGCTCTCATGCCAGGAACTGAACTGCCCATTCATCGTCACACCGATTCTTCCGAAACGGTAATGTTGTTTTGTGGCTGCATGGATGAGGTTTTCTTTGATGATAATCGGTGCGAGACCGCTCGACATCATCTTGATCCCCGGCAAGGTTTATATGGCCTGCAAATACCCAAAGGGATGTGGCACACCATCGAAGTCTACGAACCGACCGTAATCCTCGAAACCAAAAACGGCACTTACCACCCCCTTTCACCCGAAGATATTTTAACTCCCTCAACCCCAACTCCCCCTCTTGAGGAGGGGGCTGGGGGGAGGCTTACATATAATAAGGAATGACACAATTCAAGAATAACGGCAAGTTGAAGCTGCTCATCATTGTTGGAACCCGCCCAGAAATAATCCGACTGGCGGCGGTAATCAACAAGTGCCGCCAATACTTCGATACGTTGCTGGCTCATACCGGCCAGAACTATGACTATAATCTCAACGGTGTGTTCTTCAAGGACCTCAAACTCGCTGATCCTGACATCTATATGGAAGCGGTAGGAGATGATTTGGGAGCAACTATGGGCAATATTATTGACAGGTCCTATAAGGTGATGGTGGAGACTAAGCCTGATGCGGTTTTGGTCTTGGGTGATACCAATAGTTGTCTTTCGGTAATAGGGGCCAAGCGCCTCCATATTCCCATCTTCCACATGGAAGCGGGCAACCGTTGTAAGGACGAATGCCTGCCCGAGGAGACCAATCGCCGCATCGTTGACATCATCAGCGATGTGAATATGGCTTACTCTGAG
>JAEEVE010000125.1 GCA_016290765.1 Muribaculaceae bacterium | reverse complement strand
TGTGTAGCAGTCTCCTCGCCAAGCACGACATCCTGGTTAGCCTCGGTCGGGCCATAACGATGTCCGTTGACATCGGCCCAAGTGCCTGTGGCGGTGGTGAAGACAAAGTAATAATCCTTAGCCTCTTCGATAGTTGCGGTGTAGGTAAAGACACCATCGGCCTCGGTCATCTCGATGGGAGCAGCGGGATCCCAGCCACCCAGAGGAGCATCACCAATCAGGTAGAGCTTCTGCTCGGGCTCGGGCCAGCCAGTGACCGTCATCTTGATGCCATCCTCGGCGACATCCAGTATGAAGGTGTAAGTACCAGCCTCGTTGATGCGGAAGTTAGCGCCAGCGGCATCCAGAGGAATGTTCTCGCACCACTCGCTGTGAATCAAGTAGGCAGAATCGAGCGAAGCACCACCATACCACAAATCACCATAATTCACTTTGAACTCGGTATTGGCAGCAAACTCAACATTCTCGGCAATGAACTTGCCCTCGTTTTCGCCCTCGCCAGCCACGAAGGTGACATCCTGCCAGTCAGAGCCTATTGTGCCATAGTGCAGCACATAGTCAGGTTCGGGCTCGGGGATAGTGGCATCCTTGTAAATGAAGATGTTGTCGATGTGCAGTTCACTACCTGCTACACCACCCGACAGGCACCAGAAGTGGTTGTCATTGTAGGCAGAGGCACCACCCTTGTTCTCTGGGAACACAATTCCGTCGTCGGCGCACTGGCGCAACACGCTGAATGGTATGTCGACGTAGTACCATTCGTTGTCATGGCCAATGTCGCCCAGCAGTTTGTGGACACGTGAACCATCAACAAATGCATTTGGACCGATAGTGAACTTAGCCTGTGCAAAGCCGAAGCCGTGCGAGGTGAAGTCGGTGGGTTTTGCCTTCATGGCGAAGTGCAGCACATAGGTATCGTCGAGCATGCTCAGGTCGATTCCGCCGTCCTTGATCATGCCAAATCCGCTCCAGCCGACGTTGGCCACAGTCAGAGCGATGTGGTCCTCAAGCTGGCCGAACGAGTTCATACCACTGCCATCACCACCGACATAGGTGCCTTCCCACACCCACATGTGGACATCCACGTCGTTGACACCATAGTCAGCCAGAATCTTGCCCTCCATGGCCTCGCGCTCAGCCTCGCCGACGCTGAACAGGATGAAGTTACTGGCGTTTTCCCACTTGAAGGTCGACTCGTCGTTCTCGTCGAGCGCCTTCGTGATAAACTGTGCGTTGACCGCACTGGCAGCCATCAAAAGGGCTGCAAGGGTAAACAGTTTTTTCATAATACAAAAGTGTTAATTAATAAAGGGTGAATATCTCGAATTTTCTAGTATCCTGGGTTCTGGGGGCCAGCACCGAGGTCGATTTGCTGCGACGGGATGGGCATGAGCTCATGCTTGCCAGTGACAAAGCCAGCATAGTGCTGACGAGCCTCGTCGGTCTCGGTGGCGATGTAGGCGGCCATCACCTCAGCGGCATTGCCCCAACGCAAGAGGTCGAACCAGCGGTGACCCTCCATGGCCAACTCAACGCGGCGCTCGTGGCGGATGGCACTGCGCAGGCCGTCCTGAGTCTCAGCGTAGGTCACGCTCTTGCCGCCAATGGTGGCGGTGTAGGGGAACGGGGCAAGCCCCACACGGGCACGCACCTGGTTGAGCAGTGGCTTGGCCTTGGCGATATCGCCCTTCTCGCAGTAGGCCTCGGCGAGCATCAGCAGCACGTCGCTATAGCGAATCAGGCGGTAGTTCAGCGGGCCACGCGAGTGGTGGGTCAGGTGATAAGGCTGACCATTGTTGTCGGTCATTTGGGCATACTTTAAGTTGAGGTAGTGGTTGCCCAGATAAATCTCCTCGGCAGGGTTGGTCATGTGTTCGCTAAAGTCGAGGATGGTGGCGTCGCGGCGCGGGTCGCCTGGCTCGTACTCGTCATACAGGTTCTGCGTGGGGTGGTTGAATCCCCAGCCCGTCTCGCCCCAGTAGGTCGAGCGTGTGCGCTGCATAATCAAGGTGAAAGTGCCACGCGAGAAGCCCTCGCCCTCGCCGTAGTCGCTGCGCGGATCCTCGATGTACTGGATTTCGAACACCGACTCAGGGCCATTCTCGCCCGCTAGGGTGAAGTTGTCGAAGTAGACAGGACACAGCGAGTACTGGTTGCTGGCTACTACCTTTTCGCCCCACTGAACGGCCTGGTCATAGCTCTCGGCTGGATTCTCGCCTTGTTGCTTTTGGAAACAAGCCTTGTAGAGGTAAGCCTTGAGCAACATGGCCTGGCAGGTACCTTGGGTAATGCGGCCCATGTCTTGGGCGGGATAGCGGCTCTTTAAGGGCAATGCCTCCTGAGCTGCCAGCAGGTCGCCGATGATGAAGTCGTAGGTCTCAAGCAGCGATGCACGCTCGTGATTGATTTTGTTCGAGCTGTCGACCACACGGTCGTTGAGCGGCATGCCACCAAACACGCGCACCAGGCGGAAGTAGTAATAAGCGCGCAGGAAGCGGGCTTCGGCCAGCAGACGGGCCTTCATCGCCTCGGTGAAGTTGGCATCCATTCCCACCTCCAAGGGCTCGATGCTTTCAATAGCGAGGTTGGCTCGCTGGATGCCCTGCCACTGTGCCTCGTAGAAGCCTCGCAGCAGCGAGTTGTCGACGTTGGTCTTGAAGTTCTCCATGTCGTAGGCATCAGCCATATCGCTAAGCGAGCCGCCGCCCTTGAGCGCGTCGTCACTGACGATGTCACCGATGAACCACTCGCTGTAGAAGGTCGACTTGGTGCCATATTCCCACATCAGCGGCATGTAGGAGGCATTGACCACCTCGATGGCGGTCTCGGTGCTCACAAAGTAGTCGCCGCGCTTGTTGGTGCCTGGGGTGTCCTCGGTCAGCCAGTCATTGCACGAGGTCATGGCGACCAGCGCCAATGCCATTGCTAGGTATGTGATTGTCTTTTTCATCTTTTCTTAGTTTTAGTATGCATTAGAACGAAAGGTTAAGACCAAACATGAAGGTGCGTGCCTGTGGATAGTTGCCATAGTCAACACCGCCGGCGACCTCAGGGTCATAGCCCGTGTACTTGGTCCAGGTGAGCAAATTGCTTCCGCTCACGTAGACGCGGCACTTGCTCATGCCCAGCTTGTGCGAGATGTTGTTGGGCAGCGTGTAGCCCAGTTGGATGTTCTTGAGGCGCAGGTAGTCGCCCTTCTCGACAAATCGGCTACTCACCGTGTTGTTGTAGCTGTTACCGTTGGGGTTAGGGATGGTGCCGATGATGCCCTCGTCGGCCTTGGCTTGTGTCCACACATTGACCATTTTGGTGCTCAGTTGTGTGCTCGTACCATTATACTCGGTGCGGGTGCGCATGCGGTTGTAAATCTCGTTGCCGGCAACACCTTGGAAGAATATCGACAGGTCGATTCCGCGCCAGTCGCAGCTCAGGTTCAGGCCGTAAGTGAGCCAGGGGAACGGGTTGCCGATGTCCTTGCGGTCGCCCAGCTCGGTGAGCTTACCGTCGCCGTCCAGGTCGGCATACTTCGAGTCGCCTGCATGGTAGGGGTTCTGCTCGCCGTCCTGTGCATAGCCGAACCAGTGTTTGTTGGCTTCCTCATCGCTCTGGAACACGCCCTGATAGTCAAATCCCCAGAAGGTAAACAGTCCGATACCCTCATCGCTCAGACGGATATCATCGACCCAGAACTTCTCGCCGCCATTGAGCCGGCGTAACTTGTTCTTGATAATCGACATATTGCCCTCGATGTTATAGTGGAAGTCGCCCACGGTGTTCTGGTGACCCAGCGTAAGCTCGATACCGGTGTTGCGTACGGTGGCGGCATTGATCAGAGCGTCGTAGCGTTGACCCATCTGTGCGTCCATCTTCTTGTAGACGACCATGTCCTTGGTGTCGCGCATGAAGGCTTCGATGGTTCCGTTGATGCGTCCGCGCAGGAACGAGAAGTCGAGTCCCAGGTTCCAAGTCTCGGTCTTTTCCCACCAGCCGCCGTTGTTGGCATAGGTCAAAATGGTTGCACCCGGCGTGTCGCCATCCTCTCCGAACGGGTAGGTGACGAATGTCGGACCACTGTTGAACATGGTGGTGGTGAAGGCATTGTTCACAATCTTGTCATTACCGATGCGTCCCCAGCCAGCACGAAGCTTGAGGTTGTCGATCCACTCGTGGCGCTTGACCCACGGTTCCTCGCTGATGCGCCATGCAAGAGCCAGCGAGGGGAAGTAGCCCCAAGTATTCTCGGGATACTTGTTGCTGCCGTCGGCACGGAAGTTGACCGTGGCCATGTAGCGGTCCTTGAGCGTGTAGTGGAAGCGTCCCAGGAACGATGTGCGGCGCGTGCGGTCGACACTGTCGCCAGCGGGATTGGTCTCGGTGGTCTGGCTGATGTACCAGTTGCGGGGGTCAGGAATGAGGATGCTGTTACCCGAACCGCTGATGCTGTAGACATTGCTTTCCTCGCCGGTGTGACCCACCATCACATTCAGGTAGTGGTCATCGGTGAGTTGTTTCTTGAATGTCAGGGTGTTCTCCCACACTACACTGGTGTAGTGCTGCATCGAGCGCTCCAGATAGTTCTTGTCGGCCTGGTCGTAGGCCGATACTTCATACTTGTCGAGGAATGACCGGTGGTTGACATCCACATGGTTGTAACTGATGTCGGCGCGGTAAGTAAGGCACTCCAGCGGTGTGAATTCCATATATAGGTCACCAATCCAGCGGCTATGCACGTCGCGTGGGTGGTGATACTCCATTGAACTGATAGGGCTGTAGACATTCTTGAAGTTGCTGGGTGCTGCAATCTTTCCGCTCATGTCCTCGCCCTTGGCATTGACAGCTCCCTGTGGATAGCGGGTGGGGTCCCAGGGTGCCATTGAGATGGCCTGCGACAACAGGTTGGCATCGAGGTTGGCGGCATCGGCGCTGGTATTGCGTCCCCAAGCGTAGACATAGCTCAGGTTCTCGCCAATCTTAAACCACTTCTTGACCTGGAACGAGGTGTTGGCACGCAAAGTCAAGCGCTTGTAATTACTTTGCTTGATGATACCATCCTGGTCGAACCAACTGGCGCTGAACGAGTAGTTGGCCTTGTCGGTACCACCGTCCACACTCAAGTGGTAGCTTTGGATCCATGCTGTCTGGAAGACCTCGTCTTGCCAGTCGGTGTCGATGAGGCTATAATCGAGCCCATTGGGGTATTTATCGGTCAGTGGGGCAGCATAGTGCGCGTCGGTACCCAGTTTGTAGCGGCGCAGCCACTCGTTGAAACCTTCCTCCTCATAGATGCGGCGCTGAGCAGCATTGGCATTGAGGTCGATGTAGGTGTTTATAAAATCGTTCTTGCCCATGAGGTCGAGTTTGCGCCAGCGCTGTTGTACGCCGCCATACACATCGAGCGAGATATGGCTCTGGCCGGCCTCACCCTTCTTGGTGGTGACAAGCACAACACCGTTAGCGCCTCGGCTACCGTAGATGGCTGTTGCCGATGCATCCTTGAGAATCTCGGTGCTGGCGATGTCGGTGGGGCTTAGGAAATTGATGTCGTCGCAAATCACGCCGTCGACCACATAGACAGGGTCACTGTTGTTGATGGTGCCGATACCACGGATGCGCACTTGTGCACCAGCACCTGGCTGACCCGAGTTGGCGTTGACTGTCACACCAGCGGCACGGCCCTGCAGGGCTTGGTCGAGGTTGGCGGCAGGCGTCTTCTTGAGTTTGTCGGCGCTAATCGATGACACCGAACCCGTCAGGTCGCTCTTGCGCATCGTACCATAACCCACAACCACGACCTCGTCAAGCACACGAGCGTCGTCGGTCATGCGAACATTGATGGTTGTCGAGCCGTTGAACGAGCGTTTCTCGGGCGTCATGCCCACAAAGGTAAACACAAGCGTGCCAGCCTGGTCGGCCTTGATGACATACTGTCCATCAAAGTCGGTTGCTGTCGTTTTGTTGGTACCCTCGATGGTCACGGTGACACCTGGCATAGGTTCACCGTCACTATCGTCAACAACGGTACCCTGGATGGTGATGCCCTGGCCATGAGCCAACAAGGGCAGGAGCATCATCAAGAGTAGAGAAATCTTTAGTTTCATGCGTTCTTATAATTGATTGATTTTTGTCAACAATATTTGTTTGAAGGATAATGATTGCGCAAAAATAGTAAAAATAATTGAGTAAAAGAGCAAAAAAAGCAAAAAATCGGTCTTGTTCTCAAAGGTTTAACTATTGATTAGTCACGATGCGCTTGGTAACCTGCTGGTTGCCGTCACTCATGTTGGTGACGACGATGCAGATGCCGGGTTGTGGCGCGTGCAGGTTCTGTCCCTGCAGATTATAGTACTTGACACTGACGGGTTGCGGGTCAGTGGTCAGTTCGGTCACCGATGACGAGCTTGAGTAATCGAGCTGTAGCCAGTTAAAACCGCAGGGGTCGCTACTCGAGTTGACAATCTCGAGCGTGTGCTGGCCATTGTCGAGCAGCACGCGCACTTTGCAAGTCTGCCAACCGTCGATGGATGCGACATAGGTGTTCTCGCCCACAATTTCATCGTTGGTCATTACACTGAAGGCAGCCTCTTGACCTTGTGACAGGTTCAATCGCAGCGACACATCGTAGTATCCATCCTCTAACAGGTCGATTTGATATCGTGCCGTGGCATTGCCTTGTTCGGTAGCATTAAACTGGCTGAATTCAATCTTGGCATCCGATTCAGGGTCGGTGTTCAAGTCGACCTTACCGCCCGACATGTAGATGTAGTCCTTGGCAGCGATGCGCTGTCCAGGAGCGAAGAAGCAGTCTTTGTCGAATGCCGAGCTATAGACATAGATGGTACCCAAGCGTGTGAGCGGACTGTCGTCGGCATTGCTCTCAAACATGCGATAGTAGGGATATCCATAGTTGTTGTTGCCATGAGCCATAAACCAACAGTAGCCTGCCACATGCTCGCTCAGCTCAAGCACCTGCAGTTTCTCAACCATCGATTGCACCTGGAAGTCGGCGTTCAGGTTGTTATTGTTGTTCTCCCATGAGCAAAATTCGGTGAGCAACATGGGCGTCTGTCCGTGCTCATCGAAGTAGCGTTTTAGGTTTGGATAATTGTCGTTATAGTTGTCGACATAGAGGTATTTGTTGACATACCAATCGACGGCGGTGGCATAGTCCATGTAACAGTGTAGGGCGATGTAGTCCATGCGCGGGTCCCTGTCATAGAGGTTGTTATACTCAAGGATGAAGGCATCGAGCCAGTCGACGGGTTGCCACACGCGACCGCCAACACGTTCACCACTGAAGTTCAGTGCTGGAGAGACCAGTGCCATGCCATATTGCTCGGCATATTCCTCTAGTTCGGGCCATTTCTCAGCGGCTTGTGCTGGGGTCATGTTGGCTTGGGATGAGAAGTTCGGCTCGTTGAAACCTAGGAGGTAGCGGGTGCCGCTGTTGCCAGCGAGATAGTTGGTCAGTTGTGTTCCGTTCCAGTAGCCGTTCCAACACATGGGTGCGAAGTTGATGTCGCAGCCCTCGCCGCCCAAGTTCTCGGGCTGTCGACCAGGATTGACCGCCCAGTTATAGGTCCAGGACACTCCTGGTGCCAGTGCTGCCACGCTTTGCTGGCTATAGAATTGCCCATTGTCACAATACCCTCGTTTTTCGCTGCGTTTCATTTGCACTTCGTCGGCCAGTGAGGTAGCTGGCATGATGATGCTCAGTAGCAGTGTAATGAGAATAATTCTTTTCATAATGTATGATTTTTATGATAGATAATTCGAATGGACGCAGCCTGCTTCGACGGGCCTTTCCCGCGAGGGCCGTTTTCTAGTGCAAAAGTACTACTAAGTACGCACGCGACAAAAATATTACTACTACAACAATGCGACTGGCACTACGACAAAAACTCACTTTTTTTGAAGAAAAATCTGCGTTTCATGCTTTATATCAACATTTTTACGTACTTTTGCAACCACAACAATTCAACGATATGAAACCTCTACAATCCATAGTGTCGACGGTGTTGATTTTGGTTGCCTGCTCGGCACATGCGCAGTTTAATATTGTGCGAAATTTTGCTAGCGAGCTTACAGGTGGAGGCACGCAGAACTGGAATGTTATGCAAGATGACGAGGGGCTGATTTATCTGGCCAACACGCGTGGTCTTTTG
>JAEEVE010000124.1 GCA_016290765.1 Muribaculaceae bacterium | reverse complement strand
GCGCCACCTGCTCAACCCATGCCGTCAATTTCGGCAGATCGAACTGCGGTGCCTCCATGCCCTGTGTCAAAATAGCAATCTCGGTCATAATGTCCAATAAAACTTGCAAATTTACTAAAATTCTGGCAGAGGTCCGCAAAAAGTGCCACAAAAAGAGATTTTTACATTTTTTAAGGATTTGGAGCGTTTTTCTGAAGCATTTGTTGAGACAGGGGATTTTGAGTGTTTTTCGCTATAAATCAACAAGTTTCGCAAAACTCAACGCACTGAGAATTGAAAATTTGCTCGCCACATGGTTAGAGATACAGAGAAAACGGCAAGAAAAGCAGGGTAGGGGAGATAGAGAACAGACTACAGATTGGTGGCGTTTAAGTTGTGAAGGCTGGAAAAAAATCTATTCTTAATTCTATAGTCTCGATTAAAAGTTGTACCTTTGCGGGCATTTTTCTCAAAGATGGAGCGCGGATACCTACATTCGGTCGTTTGGATTGTTCTGGTGGCACTGCTGGTGTTGCTGGCAATGAGTTGGTTGCCTACCTTGAAGGTGGGCGACTGGCAGATGCGCCGTGTCGACCTCTTGAGCGACCTGCGTTCCGATTCGCTTGTCGCCGATGAAGTCCTCGAAGTGCTACCCGAAAATGAAGCCGAGGAGTCCTCGTTGGCTCAAGCAGGGCGCATCCGCGTGGACTCATGCCGTTCAGGTATGACCTGTATCGACGATATGGCCGATGACGAGGATCGTGGCATGAGCGCGTTCTATCAAGCCCTTGAAGGCATCGACACACTGGGACGTCCCGTGCGCATTGCTGTATTGGGCGACAGCTACATCGAAGGTGACATTCTCACTGCCAACCTACGTCAGCTGTTACAAGAGCGTTATGGTGGCAGTGGAGTGGGCTTTGTGCCCATGACTAGCGACTCGCCGGGATTCCGCCGAAGCGTTAAGCAGCGTTTCAATAAGGGGTGGAAGGCACATAATGCCAACGACAATAGTGGTTATGATCGTCGATGGGCCAACTTCACAGGTCACTATTACTTTGCCGATAATGGTGCGATGATGTCGCTCGACGGCGTGAAATCTTACCTGAGCCGTTTGGACACATGCAAGCAAAGCACGTTTTACTGCATGGGAAACGGCACTGGACGTGTCACTGCTACCATCAACGGCACCCAGTCGCAGTCTTTTGAACTGAACCCTGGAGGCCATGTACAGGCCGTCACTGTCACGGGCCAGATTGGGCGTGTAGAGTGGCGAGTGGACCATGCTGGCGGCATTACCTATCTGGGTGCATCGCTCGATGATGATCATGGAGTGCAGGTTGACAACTTTGCATTGCGTGCTGCCAGTGGCCAACACTTGCGCACCATTGCTGAGCAGATGATCCTTGACTTTGACCGAGTAAGGCACTACGATTTGGTCATCGTGATGTATGGCCTGAATGTAGCTGGAAAGCTCTCGAGCGATTATACCACCTATCGTGAGCGCATGGTCGAGGCCATCGACCACATGAAGCGCAACATGCCGGGTACTGGCTTCCTGGTGGTGAGTGTGGGTGACCGCGAGCAAAAGCGCGGCGACAAGTATCGCACCATGCGTGGCGTCATTAGCATGGTCAACGCGCAGCAGCGCATCGCCTATGATGCGCGTGTAGCATTTTGGAACCTGTTTACCGCCATGGGCGGTGAAGGGAGTATCGTGCGCATGGTCGAGCAGCATCAGGCCAATCTCGACTATACGCACATCAACTTCGGTGGCGGCGCTCGGTTGGGCAAACTCATGTTCGACGCCATCACCTGGGGGCATGAGCAGTATCATGAGCAAGTGCAGAAAGGAGGTACGCCATGAACACATTCTTACAGTCGTTAAGCGCTGCTTGGCATAACCTCCCGTGGGATGCTATCGCTGGCCAGATGGTTTACAACCCACAGTCACCCATGATCTTCAGCAGTGGTGTGTTCTTGTGGCTGTTTGCAGCCTTCATCGTGGTCTACGCCATGCTGCACCGCCATTTGGCCGCGCGTCTGCTGTTCGTGACCGCCTTCAGCTATTTCTTCTACTACAAGTCGAGTGGTGTCTATTTCTTCTTGCTAGCCTTGGTCACTTGCAGCGACTGGCTCATCGCTCAGCGCATGCATCGCACTCAGAACAGGGCGGCTCGCAAGTGGCTCGTGGCATTGAGTCTCGCGGTTGACCTGGGACTGCTGGCCTATTTCAAGTACACCAACTTCTTTGGGCACATCGTGGCGCAGCTCACAGGCGGGCACTTCAGTGATTTGAGCATCTTCTTACCCGTTGGAATCTCGTTCTTTACCTTCCAGTCGCTGAGCTACACCATCGATGTGTATCGTGGCAAGATTCGTCCGCTGGACTCGCTGCTCGATTATGCATTCTATGTGTCGTTCTTCCCCCAGTTGGTTGCGGGTCCCATTGTGCGTGCTAGCGACTTTATTCCCCAAATCAGGCGTCCGTTGCGCGTTACCCGCGATATGGTTGGTACGGGGCTATGGTTTATCATCTGTGGACTTTTCAAGAAGGCGGTTATCAGCGACTACATTAGTGTCAACTTTGTCGAGCGCGTGTTCGCCGACCCGTCGCTGTACAGCGGCCTGGAGAACTTGCTGGGCGTCTACGGATATGCTTTGCAGATTTATTGCGACTTCTCGGGCTACAGCGACATGGCAATCGGTATTGCATTGCTGATGGGGTTCCGCTTTAACATCAACTTTAACAGCCCTTATAAGAGCGCGTCAATTACCGAGTTTTGGCGGCGCTGGCACATCTCATTGAGCAGTTGGCTGCGCGACTATCTCTACATCTCGCTGGGCGGTAACCGCAAGGGCAAAGTGCGGCAGTACCTGAATCTATTTATTACCATGTTTTTGGGCGGATTGTGGCATGGCGCATCGTGGAACTTCGTAGCGTGGGGCTCGCTGCACGGCGTGGCACTGATGGTGCACAAAATGTGGATGTCGCTCACGGGCCAAAAGACGGGTGTCCCGCACCGTCACCGTTGGGTACAGGTGCTGTGTGTCATCGGTACCTTCCATTTTGCATGCCTGTGCTGGATATTCTTCCGGAACAAGGAGTTTGCCAGTTCGATGACGATGCTTAATCAGATTTTCACCAACTTCCACCCCGAGTTGTTGGGGCAGCTGGTGACTGGCTATTGGCACGTGATGGCATTGATGGCGTTAGGCTTCTTGTTGCATTTTGTGCCCGACCGCATCGAGAACCGCTGCAAGCAGGCCTTCGTGCGGCTGCCCATGTTCTGCTATGTCATTGCATTGGTCGTGATGGTTGTCATCATCATTCAGGTCAAGAGCAGCGACATCCAGCCCTTTATCTACTTCCAGTTCTAGTTACGAAATTCTCATCGAGTTTGTTGGGATCTTAGTTACAGGTTCCTGATTAGCGCCTCTCGCATGATAGGCGACCGACGCTCGACAAACCGAAGGCTCGATTCTCGGTTCTTGTTTCTTATATAAGTGCTTTTTGCTGAATAATGTTTGATTTTGATTGATTTAATTTGGTCAATTTGTTCAGATTACATACTTTTGCTATTCCAAAAGTAGAACATTAACCAGAATTCGATATGAAAAAGCTCGTTCTTCTGATTGCTGCCGCCATGTTTACTATGTTGAGCATGAGTGCCGATACATACAACTATCTGAATTTTGTGAACTCATCTAACCAAATCACACAGTTCAGCACTACTGGTTTGCGCATGACTTTCAATGGTGGCAAGGCCATTGTGACTGCTGGGGGACAGACGCAGACCATCAACCTCGCTTCGATGGCCTATATGGAGTTCACCAATACCCAAGCAGGGGGTGCAGACTACCTGAAGGGTGATGTCAATGGTGACGGTAAAGTCGATGTTAGCGATGTGAACATCGTTATCAATATCATGCTTGGTAAGGATGATGGTAGCGCCTATGACGGCCGCCAGTTTGTCACCGACGGTGACACAACGGTAGACGTGTCGGATGTCAACGCTGTCATCAACATCATGCTCGGCAAGGCTTAAATTCTTTCCAGCAAACAGGCTACACGGCCGCCAGGTATACAATATCTTAACTTGGCGGCCGTTTTTATCAATAAACCGCAATGCTTGAACAGATTATCCAGCAATTCCAGCCCATCACGCTTGAGCAGATGAGTGCCATCAAGCTGATGAACCGCACCGACACAAAGTTTGTCACATCGGTGCCAGTGCTGTGTCGACTGCTGGAGATGGCTCGTAGCGAATATCGTGCGCAAGAGACCAGTGGCCAGCGCATTGCGCTTTATCACACGCTATACTTCGACACCCCTGAGCGTGCGATGTACATCGCTCATCAGAATGGGCATCTCAACCGGCAGAAGGTGCGAGTGCGGTCGTACGTCTCGTCTGACCTGCACTTCCTGGAGGTAAAAACCAAGGACAACCACAAGCGCACCCACAAGAAGCGTATGAGTCTCACCTGCACCGACCAATGTCGGTGGCCTGCACTCATTGTCGCTAAACAGGGAGAAATCAGCGAATTTCTGAACAAGCGACTGCGGTATGACAATACCACACTGGTCCCAACCATCGAGAACGAGTTCCGGCGCATCACCCTGGTCAACCGCGCCTGCACCGAGCGACTCACCATCGACACCGGCCTGAAGTTCCATAACTGGCTCAACCACAAGCGGCGCGAGATGGATGGACTAGTCATCATCGAGCTCAAGCGAGACGGATTGCAGCCATCGCCCATTCTCGAGATGCTAAGGCAATTGCGTATTAAGCCGCATGGGTTCAGTAAATATTGCATGGGCATGGCCTTTACCGATCAAGGGCTGAAGCAGAATCGCTTCAAGGAGCGCATGCGTAGCATCCAGCGCATCATAGCCACGGCACAAACACTCACCGATTAAAAAGACAAAAGATATGAATATAGATTTTGCAACACTCATGAGCCAACTATTCCACACGGGTCAGTTTGGACACATCAATCTGACAAATTTCCTCATCAGCACCCTGATGGTGTGGATCATGGTGCATTTCCTGTACTATCGACGCAGCAAACGGCGTGATTTCTACTTCACGTTCATGCTCATTGGCATCGTCATCTATTTCCTTGTTTACTTCATGATTTTCGTGCTCGAGGATTTGAAAGGCAAGACGGGTATTGGTATCGGTATTGGCCTCTTTGGCATCTTCAGCATCATGCGCTATCGCACCGATGCCATGCCTGTGCGCGAAATGACCTATCTGTTCAGTATCATCTGCATGGCGGTAATCAATGCGCTAGGGACCGAAATCAGTTTTATTGAGATGATGGTGCCGAACATCCTCATTGTGGTGGCTGTAGCACTGTGCGAGGCATTCTTGTTGCGTAGCACACTGGCAACAAAACTCATCCAGTATGACCGCGTTGCACTGGTTAAGCCCGAGTGCCACGACCAGCTAATGGCCGACCTGAAGGAGCGAACAGGGTTGAATATTGAGCAGGTCGAAATTGGGGCCATCGATTATCTGCGCGACACCGCCATCATCAAGGTCTATTACCACGACACCCACGCCAACGAGCAGCTCAACCACACCATCAAGCCCAAACGGCAAGAGTGGGAGAAAGTCTAGATGAACGCACAGCAATAGTAACAACAAAAATGCAGCCTGGCAAATACTGCCAGGCTGCATTGTGCATTGAATCAAGCCATCTCTTTCTTGAGGCGCTCGGTGAGCATGGGCACAATCTTGTGCAAGTCACCCACGATACCCAGGTCGGCGACACTGAAGATGGGGGCAAACTTGTCCTTGTTGATAGCGACAATCAGGTCGCTCTCCTCCATGCCGGCGAGGTGCTGGATGGCACCACTGATACCACAAGCGAGATACAAGTTGGGACGCACGGTCTTTCCCGTCTGACCCACCTGGCACTCATGCGGCATCACGCCATTGTCGACCATAGCACGCGACGAAGCCACCTGTCCACCGATGACATCGGCAAGGGCTTGGAGCTTGTTGAAGCCCTCCTTGTTGTGTACACCGCGGCCACCCGAAACGAGAATCTTAGCATCACTGATGTCAGCTATGCTCTTGTCGGCCTTGATGGTTTCTACGACTTTCACTTTAAACTTGCTGGTGTCGAACTTAGGAGCGAAGTCGGTGACGACACCCTGACGGGCTGTGTCGCGATCCTTCTTCTGCATCACACCAGGACGCACGGTCGACATCTGCGGGCGCGTGTTGGGACAAACGATGGTAGCCATCAGGTTGCCACCAAAGGCGGGACGAGTCGAGTGAAGGTCCATGAAGCCTTCTTCTTGTGCAGGTTTAACCTCCAGCTTGGTGCAGTCGGCAGTCAGACCTGCGCGCAGACGGCAGGCCAGGCGCGGAGCCATGTCGCGACCAATGGTGGTAGCTCCATAGAGCACGATGCTGGGCTTGCGGGCCTCAATAATCTGATAAACGGCCTGAGAGTATTGCTCGCTCAGATAGTCCTTCAATTCGGGGGTATCGACCACGATGACCTCGTCGGCGCCAAGCTCGATGAGGGTGCGTGCCTGGTCCTTGATGCCGTAGCCCAAGAACATGGCGACAACCTTCTCACCCAACACATCAGCCAGGTCACGAGCCTTGCCCAGAAGTTCGAAAGCAACGGGCTGAATCACGCCCTCGCGCTGCTCTGCAAAAACGAATACGTTCTTATAATCTTTCTTATCCATAGCAATGTCGTTTAATTTAGTAGTTAAGTAGTTACGGTAGTTCAGCCGTCACATAGAGCATCGTCTTAACTCCCTTAACTCCTTAACTACTTAACTTCTAGTTTAGATGATGTGTTTCTCTTTCAGTTTATTGATAATCAACTCAACAGCTTCTTCCTCGCTGACCTCATGAACCTCGCCGGGGGCTTTCATGGCCTTGGGGAACGACTGGAACACCTTGGTGGGAGAGCCAGCGAGCCCCAGCTTGGTCTCCTCAACGTCAATCTTGTCGGCACTCCACACCTCGACTTCCTTATCATAGGCTTCCATGATGCCAGCAACGCTCATGTAGCGGGGCTCAAAGGCCGATGCCAGCACGGTAAGCAGGCACTTGCCCTCGACTTCAAGCACTTGAGTGCTGTCCTCGTTCTCTTTGTGTACTAGCAGGTTGCCGTTCTCCAAACGCTTGGCGTCGGCAACATAGGTAATCTGCGGAAGACCCAGGTGCTCGGCCAGCTCGGGACCCACCTGTGCGGTGTCACCATCGATGGCCTGGCGGCCTGCGATAATCAGGTCGTAGTCCAGCGTGCGGCATAGACCCGACAGGGCATATGAGGTGGCCAGCGTGTCGGCACCAGCAAACTTGCGGTCGCTCAACAAGATGGCGCGGTCAGCACCCATGGCATAGGCTTCGCGAAGCATCACATCGGCTTGGGGAGGACCCATCGAGATGACTGTCACGTGAGCACCAAACTCGTCTTTCATGCGCAGGGCCAGCTCCAGGCCGCCCTTGTCATCGGGGTTCATGATGCTGGGCACGCCCTCGCGAATCAAGGTACCCTTCACGGGGTCAATCTTGATCTCAGTTGTATCAGGAACTTGCTTTAAACAAACGATGATATTCATATTGCTTTCATTATTTTAGTAGTTACAGCAGTTCAGTAGTTAGGGCAGTGCAGCCGTCGCATAGAGCATCGTCTTAACTCCCTTAACTCCTTAACTCCTTTAACTCCTTTATTTAAACAAATGCCCGGCGATGACCATGCGCTGCACCTCGGACGTGCCTTCATAAATCTCGGTAATCTTGGCGTCGCGCATCATGCGCTCGACGGGATATTCACGCGTGTAGCCATAGCCACCATGGAACTGGACGGCCTTGGTGGTCACCTCCATAGCGGTCTCAGCGGCAAAGAGTTTGGCCATTGCAGCGTCGGCGGAGTAGGGGAGACCTTTGTCCTTCTTCCAAGCGGCGCTACGCACCAGCAAGCGCGCAGCCTCAGCCTTGGTCTTGAGGTCGGCCATCTGGAATTGCGTGTTCTGGAACTTGGCAATAGGCTTGCCAAACTGCTTGCGCTCCTTGGTGTACTTGACGGTCTCGTCCATGGCGCCTTGGGCAATACCCAGTGCCTGTGAGGCGATGCCGATGCGGCCACCGTCCAGCGTCTTCATGGCAATGCCAAATCCCTTGCCCAGCTGGCCCAGCAGATTCT
>JAEEVE010000123.1 GCA_016290765.1 Muribaculaceae bacterium | reverse complement strand
TCTGAAGCAGTGAGATTTGTTGTGATGCAAGTGAACAGCTGGTGCTGGTAGCGGTACTCCAACAAATCGATGACGGGACTTGTTAGATTGCCGAAATCCATCACCTCGGCAGGTTCCTTGCCGAGGTCGTCGATGGCCAGCATGGAGCACGAGCGCACATTCTTTAACTCTTTCAAGTCCTTTGAGATGGCCACCACTTCTTTTGCATCGAGAATCTGCATCCCCACTCTGAAATACTCGCTGAGGAACGTGAAATGGTTCCGACGGTCGAGATAGTTGATGGCGCCCTGCAGTGCATACAGGAGCGTGGTCTTGCCGTTGCCGCAGGTGCCGCACATCATCACGCCAAATTTAGGGACTGGCTTGGTGATGTACATGGCAAGCGACTTGAGGTTGTTCGACGTGTTCTGGTCGAACACCAGCTTGCCTCTCCGTTTGTTCACCGCGACGGCATATTGCGCGGCGAGGAGGTTCAATGCCTCGGCGGGCGTGAGGTCAAACCGAAAACGATCCACCGTAGTCTGTTGCCGTGTGATCACCGACATCAGTTCCCCTACGCGCTCCATATCTATCACTGGCACCGCCGCCTGTATCGCCGCCGCTCGTTGGCTTATTACGTTTCCCATTTTTTTGAATCTGAATGCGCGCCCAGTCGAAGAAATGATTCCTGTAATCAGAGAAGTCAGTATGTTCCTTGCCCTTTGCCTTGCACTCACTCATGAAGCCCACAAGCATGGCTTTGAGCGCGGCTGTCTCGCAATGGAGCGACATGGCTGTCTGCTCAAAGAATGCCTCGCTTGACTGCAACTCATTGAAAAACATTTCTTCTTCGCGCGCGTGTTGTGTTGTTTTATTATTATTTTCTTGTTTATTGTTTTCTTTATTCCGTTTCCTTTTGCGGTTCCTTCTGTGTTCCGCAATCTGGTCAAAATCGGGTGGAGAATCGAGCGCATTATAGGGTGAAATTTGGGGGCCATAGGGGCTCTGGTAAACATCGAAATTACACACTGAAATGAGTGTCATTTCTTTGTTTTTCTTGCAGCGGATCATCTTTTCCTCCTCAAAAATGTTAAGGACTTTCAGCACCATCCTCGCGTTGGTTCTCCATCTGCTCATCAACAGCCTGGTCGTCGTGACGAACTGGCCGCGCCTCAGATTCACCCTTGACCCGCCGAAATAGACCGTATTATTCTCCCATGAGGCCTGAATGAGCAGGTCCATCCAGCGGTGGGCGAGCTTCCCGTCATGCCACACCCAGTGGTTGGCTATGTCCCTATATAGGAAGATGAAACCGGACATGGCTACAGTTGCGCTTTCCAGAAGCGCAGTATTTCACTACCGAGATAGAACTTCCGAGACGTGGATCGGCGTATGCCGCAACGTATCGTGCCTTTCGCCGTGTGTCGGCGCAAGGTGTGGCGATGCACTCCCAGGAGCGCGCAGGTCTCCTCTATGGAGTATCTGCCGGCCAGGTTGATTTTAGGTTCTGTCACTACCATCTTCTTCGGATTTATCGTTCAACACGGACTTGGGGAACAGCTCCTCAACAGGGATGTTGAGGAAGGCGGAGATTTTCTCCTGCACATTTCGGTCGGGAAGCGTCTCGCCAGCGACCCATTTTCGCACGGCAATCTCTTTTCTGTGGCACAGCGAGGCAATTTCCATTATAAAAGAAGTTGCCGGAGATGGCTGATACTTAAGCGATTGATAGTACTCTCGTAAATTCATGTCCAAAAAAATGCTTTATAAAAGAAAATATAACCTTTATAAATTTTGTTATATCAAAACTTCTTTGTAACTTTGCAGTGTCAAAAGAAAGTTTTTTTGGGATGTAACAAAATTGAGCCCACAAAGATACTTATATTTTTTATTATATCCGCAATTAAATCAGAACAAATTTTTACGCTTATTTCACCCCACTTATGCGAGTACTTGATCTACAGCGGATTAGAGCAGAAAAAAAAGTTTCGCAAGTCAGAGTTGCGGAACTGACTGGTTATCCCCAAGGCTTCGTTTCAGTCATTGAACGAGGCAAGGCTTCGGCCCCTGAGGCATTTATAGAGAAGGTGGCCTCTGCCCTCGGTGTGGATAACATCGAGAACTATGTGAGCGAGGTGGCCAACCCTAACCTGCAGAAGAAGATGGCGGAACGTGACAACACCGCCAAGGAGAAACCAGCCGTTGCTATGACTGACGGGACTGCAGTTTCTCCCGAACAGGCGATTGTCTCCAACTTCCTTGAGCTCCTCAAAAAGAAAGAGGAGAAAATCGAGAAACTGGAGGCCGAGAATGAAGCTTTACGGCAGGAACTTTCCCTACTTAAACAAGGACGAGCGAATTGACGAGCGACTAAAAAAGATGAGATTGTAACTAATTGTATAACACCGACCTTGTGAAGGTATTCTATCAGTCTGGGGGGCGTGGGGTCGCTAGTTCGAATCTAGTCATCCCGACTGAAAGAGAAAGGGTTGGTAATCAGGTGATTACCAACCCTTCTTTTTGTTAGTAAATGCCGTAATAAAAGGTAAAAACGCACAAAATTTCAACTTATTTCAACCTTTTTCCACATTTACCTTGTACATATAACATATAAATAATAACGTTAGAATACACCAAAAAATAATTCAAAAATATACCACTTGAGTATATGCTGCAAAGATACGAAAAGTTTGTTGTCGTTCATTTTTGCTTTTCATACGTTTTACAGCGTTCACTCGAGCTGCTATAATAACGCATAGACCCGATCCGCATGGTATACTTTTCGATTATTATTGTGGTATACTTTTCAATTACTATTTACAAAAGGGAAATTTTGACTATGGCCGGTTATATCATCGCATCTATCAATGGCTGAAACAAAAAACTGCCTGGCTGGTAAGCCAGGCAGTCCATAAGGCTAATAGCTAAAAGCTAACAGCTAATCATTATTTACCGAGCATCTTTTGGATGACGAGGTTGACGTCGGTGATGTCAATCTTGTTGTCATTGTTCATGTCACAGATTGCCTTGTAAGGCAGCTTGCCAAGCATCATGTTGATGGTCATATTGACGTCGTTGATGTCCACCTTGTTGTCACCGTTATAGTCACCAGGCAGACCCACTGGCGGCGTGTAGGGCCACATGTTGGTGTAGACGTCGTCCAGGCTTCCAGCCTCTGCGCTGCTGAGCTTGAGGTAGGCCGAGCCGTAGGTACGCTCATAAGAAGGTCCACCGACATACCAATCGGAGGTCGGTTTCTTGAAGTGCACAGGCGAAGCGATACCATCCCAGTAGAAGCCGACACCTCCCGAGACAGTGCGGACATTGGTTTGGGTATAAACGGCAACCAGGTAGTTGGAACTCGGGGCTGACACAGATCCAGAGGGACGCGGGATGCGGTACTCCTTGTCGGTGAGGTCGGTCAGCAACAGACCCGTGTTCTCGGGAGCCTTGTTGACTCTGGTCAAAGTAACTTGCTTGGTGGGGTCGGTCTTGTCGTATGCGCTGGCGATGTAGGCGTTGATGCCTATGGCTTGCATGTCGACGGGCACCACCGATCCAAAGGTCACGGTCGAACGCGATGGCTTGATGAACACGGCCAACTTGTTGGCGTAGCTCGTGCCCCACTTTTTAGCCTCGGTCAGATAGGAGTTAGCCCTCGAGTTGGGTACCCACACGGTGCCGATGCTCGAGCTCCACACGGTCGAGCCCATGGAGGGCACGGGCATGTCGGCGGGGAAGTAGATGGAGCTCAACGTCGATGCGCACAGTGCCCAACCTTCCAATGAAGTCACCGAAGTCGGCACCTTGACCTCACCCGTGATCTTGCTGTTGTAGAATGCGTCGTGTCCGATGGAGATCAGTCCGCTGGGCAGTACCAGGTTGTTCTCGGCATAGCTCGAACCACGGAAAGCTTCATAACCAATGCGTGTCAGAGCTTTTGGTAAGGTGCCGGTGGCGAACTTGGCCCCATAGAAACATGAGTCACCGATCTCAGTGATGAGATACTTGCGCTTATCACTGCTTACTGTTTGGTCCTGTTCATAATATGTACAGAAGCCATAACTATCAAGAGTGCTGGCTGCGATGTTGGGGTGATAGACATACTTGGCTTTACCGTCGTAGGTCGTTCCGTCGAAGGTGGTCGACGCAGTGCTCAGGATGGTCATGAAATATCTGCCACCATAATCGTTACTATAAGCGAAGTCATAGGCACCAGCGGTGATGTAGCTGGCGCGTGAGCTGAACTTGCTATTCTGCTTGTAGTGGTTGACCACACCCACTGGCACGCGGATGTAGCAATTGCTGGGCAGACCAGTGAGATCCCAGCCGGTATAGTTATAGGACCAGGAGTAAGGCATATTAATCACCAACTCGGTGAGTGTCGACGTATTGGTGCAGAAAGAGCCATAAAAGTTTGAGATGCTGCCAGGCACAACCAAGCGGCTGTACTTACCGTGACCAAACGAGTAAGTACCCAACATTTTGACACCGTAAGGCAGTGCCACGGTACCCGTCAGACCTGCACCGTCGAAAGCATAGGCCATGAAATATCTGGAGGACTTGTGAGCGAAGGGGTAGCTGGTGATGGGCTGGTTCTGGAATGCACCATAGCCGATGGTGTCGACATTGGCACAGCCCGTGACGGTGTAGTTGGTTGAAGTGCTTTTGTAGTTGAACGATTGCTCACCAATCATGGTCACAGCATATTTCTTTCCACTGATGTTGACGTAGTTCGGCACGTTGACTGTAGTTGCCGTGCCGCCGACCATAATATCACCATGCGCAGCGGTCTTGCACCGTCCAGCGTAGGTGGTGCCGTCGAGGGCGGTATAGGATGCCGTGCTGGTGACGGTGTAGCTTAGATAACCCGAGATATGATCGTCATATGCCTGTCCCACTGCAGGACGATTGTAGCCATAGAATCCCGTCCATCCAGCGTTCTTGTAGGTAGTCTCCTTTCCGTATGGGACGGCCAGGTCAATGTTGCCGACACTCATACCGAAGTAGTCAGTCGCCGTGATGGTGGGCGGGTTGGGCATGTTGATATAGACGTATGCGCCCGAACTAATCTTATAGAACACCGCGGTGGTACTCAGAGTGGTGACCGAGCTGGGGATGCGAACTTTATTCAATGCAGAGCAACCGTAGAAAGCATAGGCGTTAATGGTTTTCAAGCCATAGGGCAGATATGCATCAGTGATTTTGGTGCAATTTTCGTGGCAATCAGTCCACAGCAAGGTTACCGTGCTGGGATAGGACATTGAACCGCTCTTGCCTCGTGGCACGCGGTACAGGGTGGTCTGGTTTTTGTCGTAGAGGCAACCGGAGTAGATTGAGTAGGACGAACTTCCCGAAGCCAGCTGAAATGCGGCAACTCCGGTCATGTAATCAAATGTGCTAGTATTAAAGCCAAAGCTCGATTTAGGCAACACAAGTGTCGTTACATTGGCAACAGCATCAGACGGGCCAATCATATGGATATACTTGAGGTTGGTGGCATTGGTCAGATCGATGGTCTTGAGCGTAGTCTGACCGCTAAAACAATCACTACCGATGGTGTCAAGTCTAAAGGGGAGATTATTAGTAAGATTTAAAGTTTCGGCATGCGTTTTGTAGACCGTTCCACCGCTTGTTTCGCCGCCATTGGTGCTGTAGCCCACAAGCGTGGCTTTGCGAACGGTAGATGCGCCGTCTTCATCGGTATAGCCCATAGAGTACAATCCTCCATCGACCGCATAGACATCGTAGGCATAAGGTGACTTTTCTACAGTCTTAAACTGGGTGAAACCCGAGCGGGCCTTCCACTCGGAGGTGGAGCGCTTGGACTGCGTCGAGATGTACAGATACATGTTCGAGTTGCTGGGGAAGGCGCTAGAGTAGACAGTGCCCAGAGGGAAGTTAAAGCCTGCCATATAGACAGTAGTTAGTTTTGAGCATCCCAGGAAGGCGTTAGCATCGATTCGGTAAATAGAACTCGGCAGTCTACAATAAGTAATGTTGGAACAGCCGTTGAATGATTTCTCGCCGATGATTCTAGTGCCGAAACGCATTTCAACTGATGTGAGATTAGTGGCATTTGCGAACGCATTGTCGACAATTCCCCAAATACGATAAGTTGTACCGCTATGGGTTACCTTACCTGGAATCACAAGTCCCAAGCTCGACTTGCCTTTGCCCGCCGGTGACAGACCAGTGACATAGACACTCGTTCCAGTTGACGTAGTCGAATACGTCAAATCACCTTCGGTAAAGTCTAGCGAAGATGCCGTGATGGTCGTCATCACCATGATGACGGCCAAGAGAAGTTTGTTGAGATTTTTCATAAGAACTAATATTTGGTTAAACAATTAATATATTCTTCTTATTATCAGCAAATTACAATTCGCAACGATGTGCCAAATTATCATTTGAAACACTTTCACGATGCAAATATAGCAAAAATTTCATAAATCCAATAAAAAAAAACGATTTTTTTACTGCAAACAATGCAGAAATTCCTCTGACCCACCCTCAACAACTCTCCACTAACCACAACCCCCACCTTGTCACACACGAAACCAAATACTCTATCTACGGCAATTATTTGATTCATTCGGCCAAGATGTTTAATTCAATAGAATCATGACAATATAAATCTAAATACATGATAAAACTCATTATCTTGTTGATGTCTTCTAATTTTTTCCTACCTTTGCACTATCAAAACTGACAATGATGAAACGACTTGTAATATTTGACCTTGACGGTACGCTGCTCTACACGATTGAGGACCTGGGACATGCGGCGAACTATGCGCTGGAGAAAAACGGTTTCGCCACCCACACGCTGGCGTCGTACCCGTTCTTTGTGGGCAACGGTGTGCGCCGTCTTATCACGCGTGTGCTTCCCGAGGAGCACCGCGATGACAGCACCATCGACCGTTTGCTTAAAGACTTCCGAGCATTCTATGACGAGCACTGCTGCGACTGCACGAAGCCTTATCCTGGCATCCCCGAACTGCTTCGCGACCTGCGTGACCAGAATGTGCAAGTGGCAGTGGCAAGCAACAAGTATGACGCCGCTGTTCAGAAAATCATTCACCACTACTTCGGCGACATCGACTTCGTCGCTATCGAGGGTCAGAAAGAGGGTGTAAACGTGAAGCCCGACCCGTCGGTTGTGTTTTCCATCTTGTCGCAGGCTCGTGTTCCCAAGCGCGAGGTGCTTTATGTTGGCGACTCGGGTGTAGATATGGAAACCGCCCGCCGAGCCTGTGTTGACTCGGTGGGCGTCACTTGGGGTTTCCGTCCCGAGAAAGAACTCGTCGAGTACTATGCTGGTACCATCATCCACCAGCCTGGGGCGATCCTTTCTTTGATCGAGAATTGAGAAAAGTTTTAATTTAGAAGTACTTTTTGATGGCGTCGCGCCAAATGAGGTAAGCGGGGCCTAGGAGGTGGAGCCCGTCGTTGGTATACTCAGCCTTGAGTCGTCCATTTTCATCGACGAACAGCGGGTATAGGTCAATCCAGGTCACTCCCTGCCGGCGCGCCACCTGCTCGAGTGCCCGGTTTCCGTCGACGACAACATGCTCGCGATCCTTGAGCAGTTTCCACATTCGCACCTCGTTGTTGAAGGGCAGCATCGACTGCAGGTAGATTTTTGTGCGAGGACTGCGTGTCTTGATGAGCACAATGAGTTTCTCCATAGCACGCGCTATGCTGTCGCCCGACACGTCGTGAGACACGTCGTTGACGCCGCCCAGGATGAAGATTTTCTTCGGCTGGCCTTTCAGGATGGGCTCCATGCGTTCGTAGTAACCTTGGATGATATCACCCACGATGCCACGGTTCTTGACGTGGTTGTTACGCATCAGTTCGTTCCACTCTGCCCCGTCGGTGAGGCTGTTACCCAGCATGATGATGTCCTTCTTACCCACTGGCAGCTGCTCGAACAAGGTCGCACGCCGCACATAGTACACATCCTGGTTGGCCTGAGCAAAGGTGGTGAGAACCATAAAGGCACTGAGTAGAAAGATGCACGGCCTTATCCCCACACCCCCTTTTTTCCCTGGTATGAGGAGTGTGCAACAAACTAGAGGCACTAGAATTCCTAGAGTCACTAGAAAAACAAGAATGCTAATCATCCTTCAATTGTAATTATTAGTTGTTGCGGTAGGCTTCTTCAGCCTTTTTTACCGATCCGTGGAGGAGAAGTAGACGCTTGGCATCGTCGTATGGTAGGCCGAGCGACTCGACCAGCCAACGCGTGCCTCGGTCGATGAGTTTCTGATTGGTGAGCTGCATGTTGACCATCTTGTTGCCCTTGACACGCCCCATCTGAATCATGAC
>JAEEVE010000122.1 GCA_016290765.1 Muribaculaceae bacterium | reverse complement strand
ACGAGTGTCTCGGCAACGGCATCATTGATACCCAAGTTCAGCACCGTGTCCATCATGCCAGGCATCGACACCGGTGCACCCGAGCGAACCGACACCAGCTGTGGATTGCTGGGGTCGTTAAATTTATTTCCAGTCAGGCTCTCGATATGCTCGACGGCCTTCTTGACATCATCCTTGATGAGTGCTACAACTGCGTCACGGCCTTCCTCGTTATAGAGGCGGCACATGTCAGTAGTGATTGTAAAACCAGGAGGCACGGGCACTCCGATGAGATTCATTTCGGCAAGGTTAGCACCTTTTCCGCCCAACAAATCTCGCATGTCGGCGCGGCCTTCTGCCTGGCCATTGCCGAAAGTGTAGATTGTCTTCATAAATGAAAATATTGATATTTGATTAAATAGAATTTACTGGGTTCTGTCAAAAAGTTTGCAAAGATACTGAAAAAAGCGCAGGTAACACCTATTTTAATAAAATAAATAGCATTTTTTAAGAATTAGATAGCTAATATCTCAGTTATGTGCTAAGCATTGACATTCATCGACTTGATTACATGCGTGACTACGCCCCAAATCTGAAAGTTACTTTCCTCACTCACATACAGCTCAGGGAATTGCTTGTTAGCAGGTGTGAGATAGACACCATTAGGGCGGATGCTGATGCGCTTTACAGTAAAATCACCATCAATAAAGCATACAGCAATGTTGCCATCGCAGGGCTCAAGTGACTTGTCGATGATGAGCAGGTCACCATTGTTGATACCCGCGTCAATCATCGAATTGCCAATAACCCTCGCACAAAACGTCGCGGCTGGGTTTGAGATGAGTTCATGATTCAAGTCAATCGTGTCGCCAAACATGCCCTGCGCTGGGCTAGGGAATCCCGCCTGGATGCGGCTCTCAAAAAATTGCAGAGCAATCTCTTCTGAGTCTTCTATCTCATGGATTTCAATTTCGTCTTTCATGCTGCAAAGGTACAAATAAAAATTGAAACGCTTTTTAATTTGAAGAATGAAAATGGTAACATAAAAGTCATATGACGGGATCGTTTCGTATGCCAAAAAGGAAATATTCATAAAAATCATTAAAAACGGGTGATGGGTAGGTAAAAATTGTAGAAAATGCGAATGGGTAACTAAATTGTAGTAACTTTGTAGTCATTCTGGCAATAAGCAACCCCTCAGATGCTTATCTAAAGGATTGTGATAATTACCTAACTTTCTATTCATTAACAGTAAACCAAATGTTTAAGAAACTACAACTCGTGTTGCTTGCAGCAGCCACTATGATGGGCATGTGCGCAACAGCACAAACACTGACCCTAAAGGGCGTTTACCAGAACAATCGTTATGATGACCATGCCGACCATAACTATTCAGAGTATGTGGGCTGGAACTCGACGCTGGGCAAAGCTATCTTTATTGTTGAAAATGGCATCTACCGCATGGACTGGGATGGCGAGGACCTTGACACTCCTTACAAAGAGCCTGCAGTGAACAAAGCTGATTTCTATGTCAATGGTCAGTTTACCGACAATGACAAAGCCTTGTGGGCCACCAATTTCAACCTGATGTTCGGCAACTCGGGCGCCGTGATGGCCAATGGTGTGATTACCACGGTTTACTCTCGTAACGACCAACAGACCGAAGAAAATGACAACATTCGATACATTGTCCGCAAGTGGAATGCCGAGACGGGGGATCTGCTCTCGTCGGTAGAGTTCCACGATTCGCTCAACCTGGAGTCTTCGGGCATGTGCGTAAACCCCAAAGACGGCAAGGTGTATGGCCTATTCCTTCTTACTCAGCAAGACCTGCCTGAGGAGATCATCAATGACCCCGACTTCTTTGTCGATCAAGATGGCGTGTCGACCGCAACCGATGCGGGTTATTGCTTATGCTCGATCGACCTTGAAACGATGACCATCACACCCATCACCAAAGGATTGTATTATTCAAATTTCGTGACATTTGCGATCAATGCTGATGGGCGTGCATTTGCGATGACTAGTGGCGGCACAGCCGGAGTGATAGGTGAAGACGGCAAGATGTATGACATCGATGGCAACCTCACGGGTGCCATGTTATGCGAGTTTGATTTGGAAACCGGTTTGATGCTGGAAAATCCCATTGCCACAGGTTATTGCTCACAAATGTATCGCCAGAGTGCTTGCTTCGGCAAGGCCAATCCTAACATTATGTATTGGAATGGTTACTTTAACAGCGGCAAGGGATACAACGAGTATGGCAACTGGGGGCCGCTGCCCGACCGCTATTGGTTGACCAATGGCAAGTATGACACATCGCTCT
This sequence comes from Muribaculaceae bacterium, assembly GCA_016290765.1. GTDB lineage: Bacteria > Bacteroidota > Bacteroidia > Bacteroidales > Muribaculaceae > Sodaliphilus. The sequence continues at coordinate 6,022 of JAEEVE010000122.1, read as the reverse complement.
ATGGCATCGACATCACCACTGGCGAGGCAACCCGCTTGGCCAATATCACTAACCGCTTCACATTCTCGTGCATGTGGGCTGTCGAGGAAGACGAACCCGACTACCGCGATGTTAATGCCGACGGCGTATGGGATATTGCCGATGTTAATATTATCATCAACATCATGTTGGGCAAGGACAGTGCCGATAACTACAATGGTCGCGCTTACCTAACCGAAGGTGACTCTGTAGTAGATATTGCAGACGTCAACATTTGCATCAACAAAATGCTTGGGAATTAAATAATACGCAACATAAATCACAATGGGCTTCGCTGCAGCGAAGCCCATTGTGATTTCTATACTAACGAGAGAGCAGCGTTGCTGAGGCGGGGTTCTCCAGTGATGTTAACGCCTAGGAAGTCGGGTAGGGGATAGGTGTATTGCTCATCGGGTATTTCAAGTTCGGCGGTGACCAGTCCTTGAAGTCTTCCATGATAAATGTCAACTTCCCACTTGTTTCCGTGGTCAATAACTATGTGCCGTGTTTTGTCAATGATATGGTCGAGACACATCACCAGCAACTGTTCTCCGTCTGAACGGGGTATTTCGTATTCAAACTCAGGCCGCATTGCTCCCTTGCTGCTGCCCTTGATGGTGACAAACGCCTTGTCGTCGGTGACTCGCACTCGCACGGTTCGTTCCTTGTCACGGCTTAGATAACCCTGCCGGATGTGTATCACAGCACTAGCCTGTGGTACAAACGAGTCATCCTTGACCAGATACTTATGTTCAATTTCAGTCGCCATGTTTTTCTTTTTTCGGCAAAATTAGGCAAAAAAACACATGGACGCAAGTTGATTGACTGAGTTTTTTGTACTTTTGCAGCGTGAATCGCTTTTTATGGCTAATATTTGTTGTGTTGATGTGCCATCTACCTGCTGTGGCGCAGACACAGATTGCGGGTTATGTTCGTGATTCGGTCACGCGTGAGCCCATTGCTCGTGCATCAATATCTCTGCAAGGTACAACTCAAGGTGTGACGAGCAACGACAAGGGCGGTTTCCAGATTAATAGTTCGACCTCGGTGGCTGTACTGCGCGTTTCAGCAGTAGGATATCACACGAAGGACATCTTTCTGCGGCAGGGACAGTCGGTACTTGTTGTAGACCTAGTGCAGGAGTCAATCGAGCTCAAGGAAGTAACAGTCAAGCGCACCAAGGAAAAGTATAGCAAAAAAGACAACCTAGCAGTAGCGTTGGCGCGGCGCTTGATGTCATTAAAGCATCAAGGAAATCCTACCGACCAGCCATACTATAGTCATGAACGATATGTGAGGATGATGTATGGCTTTAATGACTTTGACAAGGTAAAAGACAAGAACTTGCTATTCCGCAAGTTTGGTTTTCTTGCTGATTATGCTGACACATCAACAGTTACCGGCAAGCGAGTGTTGCCAGTGGCTATCAAGGAACAGTTTTCGCAAGAGTATTTCCGCAAGGAGCCCAAGACGCACAAAGAGCTAATTTTGGGGCAAAAAAACGTAGGTCTGGACGAGCAACTGGATACGCAGTCAGAGGTTAAAAAACTGATGGATGACTGGTTCCAGGAGGTTGACATATTCCGCAATGATGTGGCATTCTTGACCAATCGTTTTGTGAGCCCATTGTCAAGCATTGGCACTGATTTTTACAAGTACTATCTGACCGACACCCTTGTCGTGGATGGCGACAGCTGCGTCGAATTGTCGTTTACTCCATTTGTGAGTGAGACTTTTGGCTTTTTGGGACGGATATATGTCGTGGAGAATGATAGTACTCTGTTTATAAAAAAGGTAAAGTTGAATGTGCCTAACCGTATCAATCTCAACTTTGTTGACCGTGTTTATATTGAGCAGGACTTTGCCCGTGCAGCAAATGGCACACGTCTGAAAGTGCGTGATGACATGGAGATTGAGTTCAGCCTGCTCAATGCTCCGGGGCTATTTGCCCGACGTGAGTCGGCATATAAGTCCTTTTCGTTTGAAACGCCACAAGACATGGCTGTTTTTGACCTCAAAGGTGAGTCGACGCTGGCGGCCAATGCCGATCACATGCCTAGCGAGTTCTGGGCCGACAATCGCCCATCCATCATGAAGACCGATGAGAACAGTGTGCGTCAGATGCTAGCTCGACTACGGCAAAGCAAGGTCTTCTACTGGAGTGAGAAAGCAATTGTTGCCTTGATCAAGGGATATGTGGGTACAAGTCCGAAGAGCAAATGGGACTTTGGCCCTCTGAACACGACATTGAGCGGCAACACGCTCGAGGGACTGCGATTGCGCTTGGGAGGAATGAGTACGGTCAACTTGAGCAGGCACTGGTTCACGCAAGGGTTTGTAGCCTATGGCACTAAGGACAAGAAGTGGAAATACCGCGCCCAACTAGAGTATTCGTTCAACGAGAAGAAGGAGTTGGATCAGGAATTTCCCATCCACAGCATCAAGCTTCGACATGAGTACGATGTCGACAAGTTGGGACAACATTACCTTTACACCAACAGCGACAACATGTTCCTCGCTATCAAGCGTCAGAAAGATAATAAGATGATTTACAAGCGGTCAACCCTGCTCGAATGGAAGCTGGAACTCCTCAACCACTTCTCGGTGTCGGTCGGATTTGAGCACATGGTTCGAGAATCATCGCGTTACTTGTCGTTCATGCTTCCCGATAGTACATCTTTGCGTCGCTACAGTCAGGCTGGTTTCACGGTCACCTTACGTTATGCTCCTGGCGAGAAATTCTATCAGCTGCGCTCATTCCGTATACCCATCAGTATGGATGCGCCCATCTTGACTTTGAGTCATACCTACATGCCCAAAGGATTCCTAGGCAGCCGTTACGAGATAAACAAGACCGAAATAGGGCTGCAGAAGCGATTCTGGTTCTCAGCATTCGGTTATACCGATATCATCATCAAGGGCGGAAAGATATGGAGCAAGGTGGCTTATCCAGACTTGTTGTTGCCCAACGCCAATCTCTCATATACCATACAAAACGAAAGTTACGCACTAATGGATGTGATGGAGTTTGCCAATGATCAATACCTTTCATGGGATGTGACTTACTGGGCAAATGGAGCATTGCTTAACCGTATACCCCTTATCAAGTACCTGAAGTTGCGTGAAGTGTTCACCTTCCGCGGACTCTGGGGAAGCCTCAGCGAACGCAACGACCCCACTAAGAGCAATGACTTATTCCTCTTTCCGGCCGACGTGCGATGTCAGAAGATGGGAAGCAAGCCCTATATGGAAATTGGGGTGGGACTGGACAATATCCTCACTTTCCTGCGACTGGACTATGTCTGGCGCCTTACTTATCGCAATACGCCAGGCGTAGACCGTGGTGGCCTGCGCCTGGCGCTACACTTTACCTTCTAAACTTCAGGTTATTTGTTCAAATCTTTTTCAAAGAGTTTGTCAACGGCTGCCTTGACATTAGCTGGCAGCGGCGGGATGTTGTGCGCTTCTTCAAACTGGCGCAGTTCCTTGATATCCATCTCCACTTCGTTTTCCTTGCGAGTCTGCTTGAACTCCTTCTTGTCGATATAGTCGCGAGCCGTGGTGTAGGCCTGCAGCAGAATCACGTAGCGTCCATCGGATCTTGAATGGTCAGCACTCACATTCATCTGACGCATCACAAAGTCGTCGACACGCGAACGTCCCTGCTCATCAATGCGATAGACCTCATAGTATGACTCCTCGCGGTGACGGTCTTTTTTCTTCTTTTTCTCTTTGCCTTTGGCACGGAGTTTGGCTTCCTGCTTATGCTCATTGTGGGCCCACATATTGAACGAGGTTGTGCGCAGGCCTGCTTCCATGTCAGTGTCAATATAGCCCAGTATACAAATGCTGTCGCTGATAGTCTGGCGGCCTAGCGAGTCGCCTTCAATTGTGAGTTGGCCAGACTGTGCTGCGGCAAGGACTTTCTTGTAGGTAGATTCCTCTTTGACCTGACCTAACCTATCAATATAGCGCCCCACAATCGAGCTAATGAGGAACCGAATTAAACCATTCTCACCACGCGAAAGAGTGCGCTTCTTGCACGAACTTTTCTTCTTGGCAAACTCATAAGTATTATCAATCACGCCGCCTCGGAAGTAGATGGGACCTTCATCGTCAAGATAAATCAAGCGGTAGTAGGTCTGGATATAGGCCAGCTCTTTTGGCTTGACGGTTACCTCACCTAGGCCGAAATCAACGTCCTTCATCACAACTCGCGCGTTGGTAACTGTATCGGCCAGCACATTGGTTGCCTCGAAGGCGATGTGTGAGAAGTAAAGTTGTTTCTCCCCCCTGGTGCTTTCGAGCCAACCCTCTTCGTCGGTTGTTCCCACCAATGCGCCTCGGGCATTGGTCACACAAACGTACGGGATGGGGAGTCCATCGGTGTCAACGACCTGGAGGCGCTGACCCATTACCACTTGGCAACATAGAACCAGTGCAAAAAGAAAGATGTACTTGTTCATATTATGTCATTATTAAGGTATTCAAAACGAGAGACACAACGCACCGCCAATCACCCATTGATGCAACGATTTGCGAGTAGTAGATGTCACTGGTTTGTTGAAGTCATAGTTACTTTCCTTGATTAGCTGGGCGAGTGAAGGACAAAATTCATCAACAAATGCCGATGGGCAATACTCCGCTTTAAAGGTCTTTCGGGCATAGTCATAATCGCAAAACACACGCCACGAGAATGCATTTTTGTGGGCATAAGTCAATGAGATGCCCGTTCCAAACTTTATGGAGTTGGATGCTCCTAGCCCAATGTAGTCCCAGGTCTTCGAGACATCCTTGTCGGTTGGATTGAGTTCATCATCTAGTTGCTTGCCGCTATAATGGGCATTCACATCGATATCGTCCATGATGCTTTGTCCAATGAGCAATTTCGAGCCAAGGGCGAAACGGGATGACAGGGGTAGGTTGAAGTAGATACCTGCATCGGCTGCAAATTCTGTGATATGGTCACTTTCAATGGTGAGGTCAATGCGTTGAGCAGCTTGTTGAATAACGGACATATCATATTCCGAAAACATTTCAAACATCTCGCGGATTTCGGTATCTTCTTGTTGAACGAAAGCGCTCCAGCCATTGATGGGAGTACTCTTGACTCGCAAGCGACCGCCAATGCCAACATAGGGGCAGAAGAACCAAGCACCCTCGGCACCGACAACGGTAGCAGCGCGGAATTTGAGCCTGAGCGGCTCTTCAAGCTCAGTTTCATTCTCATCAGGCTCAATGTCCTCATCAGATTGAATGTCATAATCAAATGCAGGCATCGTCAGGTTCTTATTACCAAAGCCGATACCCATTGAAACGGCGAAGAACGAAGGGCTTTTGCGCAAATCGGGATAATAGGCTAGATCGTTGCGCAACAAGCCTCGACCCTTGAACAACAAGTCACAGATGCCATAGCCCAACTCGACCGAAAGAATACCAATACCTGCGCCCGAGAGCACGTCGCTGATCCAGTGGCGGTTGTTAAGAACACGCATCACACCGGTGGCTGTGGCCATTGTATAGGCACCTACCGAAAACCAGGGAGAGCGAGTCAATCCATACTCTTTGTGCAGTATTGTAGCAGCTAAGAAGGCAGTTGCCGTATGACCCGAAGGCCAAGAGTTACGGGTCGATCCATCGGGACGCATCTCGCTTGTGGTGTATTTAAGGCCATTAACAAGACCCGCCATGATGGCAGCCGAAGATGCTGCCGAAGCCCAGAATCGCGGCCAGTCACTACGACCTTCGTAACCACCTAAATGCAATCCAATTGTCAGCGCTAGAGGCACATATTGAGTGTAGTTGTCAATCTCGTTGTGGAAATTGTACTTGATGAGTCGGATGCGGGTGTTGGGATTGTTATAGTCTTGGCGAAAAGCGGTTTTCTCGCTCTTAGCAATCAATCCGGCACCAAACAACGGCAGGCCAACCCAAGTCTGGTCTTGCAAGAAAGTGTATGGCTTTGTGTTAGGATTGGTCACGCTCTTGAACATGCGCCAATCCA
>JAEEVE010000121.1 GCA_016290765.1 Muribaculaceae bacterium | reverse complement strand
GAAATACTTGCCGAAAACCCAAAGACGTCGATACTGCTTTTGGGCCGGGACGGCTTTGACGGATTCAACCTGACGAAATCGGCCGACTTCCAATACTGGGAGAAGACAGGTAATGTAACGTCAAAAACTTTTGCCGACGTTGAGTTGGAGTTTTTGACCGTTCATCGGGCAAAAGGCCTGGGATATGACAACGTCATTATCATCAACGCCATTGATTCGGTTTACGGATTTCCATCGCAGGTGCAAGATGATCCTGTTTTGAAATATGTGGTCAAAGACGACCACGCTATTGAATATGCCGAGGAGAGACGGCTGTTTTATGTGGCGTTGACACGCACCAAGAACCGCGTGTATATCGTCACGCCACAACAGCGGCCATCAGATTTCGTGCGTGAACTGGTGAGTGAATATCCCAATGTAGAATTGCGCGGTACGCTTGACGAGAAACAAGCCAGCAAATACGAGACAAAGCATTGCCCGATTTGCGGCTTCCCATTGCAGTTCCGATACAAGAGAGCTTACGGACTGAAACTGTGGATTTGCTCCAATGAGCCCGAAATATGCGACTTTATAACCAACGACATTCGCGGTGGTGAAATGACCATTTTGAAATGTGACAAATGTCACGATGGCTACTTGATTGTCAAACCTGGCAAGAATGAGCCATTCCTCGGTTGTACCAACTACCGAAGAGACGGCACTGGCTGCGACGGCTTCATGACAAAAGCATATTATCTAAAGCACATCAAGTAACACATCATAACAGATTGAAAATAAATTATTTGAAATATGGCTACAACAAAAATGACAAGCACAATAGAACAGCTTCTTGCGACATATAAAGCAGAACTGCGCAAGTTTTGGGAAGATGAGAAGTATAAATGGGAGGCAGTAAAATACTTCCAGGACAATTGGGATATTGAAGCCGCCAACTTTGGCGCGATGTTTGCCGAAGCCACAAAGAAGCATTATAATCTGCTTGCGTCGGGCATGTATTACCCGCAAGCAATGATTCAAGAGTTTGCTGCGGTGGACGTTGAACGCACACGCTCAATGTTCCGCAGCTTATTCGACGAGTCCATAGACCTCAAGACACGCATTCAGTCTTTTATGGATGAGGCCGAATCCTTCCGACAATCACATAGTAACGAGTGGAAGAACCACTACCAAGACTTACATGCTATCAGCGTTTACCTCACGTTCATGTACCCCGATAGGTACTTCATCTATAAGTACACAGAACTGAAGAATTATGTAAACAAAGTGGGAGGCGGTTTTGTAGTGCGAAGGACCAATAAACCGGACTATCTTACCGATGTTTTTAACTATATGACATCTATTCGTGCCTCACTTGCCGAGGATGAAGAATTATCGAAGCTAATAGCAGAATTGACTGCCAATGACTTGTGTTTTACTGATAAGCACAAAAATGTAACTACAATTGATTTTGTATATTTTGTCGGCAAGCGTCTGCTCGAAAAGCCCATATCACCACCTGCCGAAGATGAAATAAATCCAGCAAAGCAGTCTCGTTATTGGATTTATGCGCCAGGGGAAAGCGCATACAAGTGGGATTTGTGTCTCGAGAAAGATCTCATGTGCATCGGTTGGGATGACTTAGGCGACGTGTCGAACATCACCAGTCTTGAAGAAATGCGGGAAACCATGAAGTCTGTCTTTGGCGAAGACAAGCCTTATACTCATAGTGGTCTTGCCGTTTGGGAATTCTCGCACGTGATAAAACCCGGTGACATCATTTATGCAAAAAAAGGCTTGACAAAAATCATAGGCAAAGGTATTGTGACTGGCGACTATTCTTTCGATGGCTCACTCGATGAATACAACCATGTTCGCACTACACAATGGACGCAAGAGGGAATATGGGAAACTCCATGGAACTTGCCGATGAAAACACTTACCGAGATTTCGACCGAATATGCAAAAGATCTTGATGACGTGCTGAATGGCAAGGAATCTGAAAAACCAATCCCAAAAGATACAAAAAGTGCAACAGATGGTGCGAAACAATATTGGTGGCTGGTTGCAAACCCCAAGATGTGGAGCATGAGGGACATGAGAATCAGCGAAGTACAGGAGTACAGCCTTTATAATGACAACGGCAACGCACGTCGTATCTTCAAGAACTTCCTCGACGCAAAGACTGGCGATTTAGTCATCGGTTATGAGGCGACTCCAACAAAGCAAATCGTTGCTTTATTGGAGGTTCATAAACAGAATGATGGCAAACTCATTTGGTTTAAGAAGGTTGAATCGCTGGGGGCGCCTATTGATTATTCGACATTAAAGTCAATGCCGGATCTGAAGAACATGGAGTTCTTCGTAAATTCCAATGGTTCACTTTTCAAGCTGACTGACGATGAGTTTAATATCATCATGGAAACCATCCGAGAGGAAAATCCCATAACCGCGACAACTACAGTTAAGGATTACACGAAAGCTGATTTCTTGAACGAAGTATATGTCTCTGACGATGACTTTGAATCGCTCAAAGCACTCATCTTGCGAAAGAAGAATGTGATTCTTCAAGGTGCTCCTGGAGTAGGAAAAACCTTCGCCGCACAGAGATTGGCTTATGCCATCATGGGCAAACAAAACGGCAGCTGCTTAGAACAGATTCAGTTCCACCAGAACTACAGCTACGAGGATTTTATGATGGGATTCAAGCCAAACGACAACGGCGGCTTTGACATGAAAAACGGCATATTCTATAGGTTCTGCAAGCGAGCTGCAGCAGATCCCGACAATCCGTATTTCTTTATCATCGACGAGATTAACAGAGGCAATCTCAGTAAAATTTTCGGAGAACTGCTGATGCTCATTGAAAGCGACTACAGAGACAAACCTATCAGATTGTCTTATCGTGACGAAAAATTCTCAGTTCCTTCGAACCTTCACATTATCGGCATGATGAACACGGCAGACCGTTCTCTTGCCATGATTGACTATGCACTTCGTCGCCGTTTCAGTTTCTTTGAAATGAAACCCGGCTTCGATTCGGAAGGCTTTAAGAAGTACCTTGATGACATCAACGATGAACAGCTTAACAAGGTCATCAGTGCAGTTCAAGAACTGAATAAGACCATCGCTGAAGATAGCTCATTGGGCAACGGTTTTTGTATCGGCCACAGTTACTTCTGCAATTTGGAATCTGGCAATCTTCAGCTCAGCAACATTGTTGAATATGACATCATACCAATGCTCCGTGAGTATTGGTTTGACAACGATGAAAAGTTCAGAGAAGAATCTCAGAAGCTAAAGAATGCTCTCAAATGACAAACGACAAAGGCATTTTGATAAGAAACATATACTATATGTTATCCTATGCTTTCCAAGAGCTTAGGCAGAACAACTATGCCGAGATTGCAGGAGAGAACTTTGACGAGATTTATGACTTGTTCGCTGAAATTCTGGCGCGTGGCATTTCATACCAGCTTAAGCAGGGTCTTCATCGGGAATATATTCACCGAAATGAACCGCTGAATACACTCCGTGGTAAGATAAATCTAATCGAGACTATTTCGCTGAAATCTCGCAAGAGCAATCTTGTCGCTTGTGAATATGATGAGTTGTCAGAAAACAACATCTATAATCGTATCATAGTCACAACGGTTGATTTGTTGTTGAGACATTCTGGAGTAAGAGAAAAATCAAAATCTACCTTGAAACGACAGATGTTATTCTTCTCGAATGTTCAACTCATTGAAATCAAAGATATTCACTGGAACACGCTCCGCTTTGACAGGAACAATCGAAGCTATAGAGTGCTCTTGTTTATCTGCTACTTCATTCTTGACGGATTACTGATGACTACCGAGGACGGCAAGTATAAGATGCGTGAGTTCTCTGACGACCACATGAACCGGCTGTTTGAGAAATTCGTTCTTGAATATTATCGTCGTCATCATCCATCCCTCAATGCAAGAGCTGAGCAAATCAAATGGAATTTGGATAAAGACTATCCTAAAAACAGCGAGAATGTTTTGCCGATAATGCAAACCGACATCATGCTGACAATCGGTGAACGGACATTGATTATTGACACCAAATATTATGGTCAATCAATGCAGCAACATCATAACAAGTCCACCATTCACTCCAGCAATATGTACCAGATTCACACTTATGTTACAGAGCATGACTTGGATGGGTCGGGTCGGGTTGATGGGATGCTGCTGTATGCCAAAACACAAGAACCTATCGTTCCTGATGGACAAATGAAGCTAGCTAGAGGCAATACCATTCTTTTCAGAACTCTTGATTTGAATCAAGAGTTCAAAGAGATAAAGAATTGCATGGACACAATAATAAACTACACATTATGACGATACCGGGACTGTTTAAGGAATATATATGGCTCATTGAGACGATAAACCGATACGGCAGAATCACGTTTGCCGAGCTCAATGAGCTGTGGAAACGCAAGGAAGAAAGTGAAAATTAGTCATGGACGAAATTCCGAGTAGAGAACGACTTATGTTGCTGGTAAAATCGTTGTGCGAGATACAAGACAAAATATCTTCACAAGGCTGAAAATGAGTGAAGACTCCAGCATTGTAAAAAACCGAAAAAACTATATCATACATTGAAAACTAAACGACAGCATCCCGAACTCATTGTCATGCTCACGTGGCACGACTACACCGTTGAGGATGCAGCACTCATCTTCGAGCAGTGCCGCGACTCGAAGGCACGATATTGGGGTTTCAAAGAGCACCCTCTGCCACTCGAGGAGATGAAGAAACTCTATGCCCGCATGAGGCAGTGTGGCAAGACCACCATCCTCGAGGTGGTGGCCTATAGCGAGCAGGAAGGACTGGAAGGAGCCAAGATTGCTGCCGAGTGTGGCTGCGACATCCTCATGGGCACCAAGTTCTTTGACTCGATAAACGACTTCTGCCGTGAGCACGGCATCAAGTATATGCCCTTTGTGGGCGACGTCACAGGCCGTCCGTCGGTGCTCGAGGGCACCATCGAGGGCATGATAGCCGAGGCCCGCGACTACATTGCCCATGGAGCCTATGGCATTGACCTTTTGGGCTACCGCTACACGGGCGACGCTGTGGCACTCAACAATGCACTTGTTGCCGCAGTTGACGCGCCCGTGTGTATTGCCGGCAGCATCGACAGTTATGCCCGCCTCGACGAGGTGAAACGCGCCGCCCCTTGGTCGTTCACCATAGGCAGTGCATTCTTTGAGAATAAGTTTGACGGCACCTTCCTGGAGCAAGTAGACAAGGTGTGCGACTACATGACGCAAAAATAGAACTATGTTAGGCATCTTCTACCCTGGTAACTACGTTGAGGATGTATTCTCAATCGACTATGAGAAGCTCATGGCAATGGGCTTCAAAGCGTTGATTCTCGACATCGACAACACGCTTGTACCCCACGGCGAGGGTTCGACACCAGCCGTTGACGCCCTCTTCAACCGACTTCACGCTATGGGGTGGAAGACCCTGCTGCTGAGCAACAACAACCGCGCACGAATTGAACGCTTCAAGGAAAACTTCGACACCCTCTACATCGAGGAGGCTGGCAAGCCCAGCCCCGCGTGCTACCATCATGCGGTGGAGATGCTTGAGGTGAAGCCAAGTGAGGTGATCGTGATTGGCGACCAACTGTTTACCGACATCTTCGGAGCCAATCGCGCAGGCCTGGCAAGTATCCTTGTCAAGTACATTGGCTACTACAAGAAGGAGAAGAAAGGCATCAGGCGAAACCTCGAGAAAGTGGTGCTGTGGTTCTACACTCACAGCCGCCGCTACAAGAAAGCTCACGACATCACTCTGAGAACCACATTGACACAATAATTCCTACCATATCACCACACCATCATGGAAAAGAAACGAAAACTGTTTTGCGAGATTAGCCCAACCACCTACGCCATTGCGCTGCAAAAGCAAATTATCACCCGCCACATAAAGAACTGGCTGGGCAAGGAGCGATGGGCCAAGCGTAGGCAGGAAGAGCGACTGCCTGTGGTTGTCTACAGCAGTAGCAACAACATGATCAAGCGCGGGCCTGGCATTGACTTGCAGCTCCAGCTTAACAAGGCCGACAACATCAGGCTGGCATGCAGCCGTATGAACGGCCTCATCGTCAATCCGGGCGAGACATTCTCGTTTTGGAGACTCGTGGGAAAAACCTCAATCAAGAACGGGTTTAAACCGGGTCGCGTGATCGTTAACGGGCAGCTCGTAGCTGGTGTGGGTGGTGGCCTGTGCAACCTTGCCAACACCATCAACCTGCTGGTAATGCACAGCCCCATGACCATCACCGAGCTGCATCACCACAGCGACGCCCTGGCGCCCGACCCAAATGGCAAGCGGGTGCCCTACAGCGCAGGCACATCGGTGAACTACAACTTTGTGGATTACCGCTTCCGCAACGACACCGAGCAGCCAGTGCAGCTGTGCGCTTGGTGCGAGGGTGATGAGTTAAAGACCGAACTTCGCACCACGCAGGAGTTCCCCTGGGAATATCGCATCACTGAAGAGGGGCACCACTTCCACAAGGAAGACAATGGCCACTATTACCGCATATCGAAGATTTATCTTGAGACTCTCGATCGCCACAGCGGTGAGGTGCTGGAGCGCAAACTGCAGCGCGACAACCGTTCGCGAGTGATGTTCGACCCCGCACTCCTCCCTGAGGACCAAATAAAATAGGGGACAACAGGTATATAGTTCCCAAAACTTTTTGGGGGCACTTCATAATTCAGTTATGGCTCACCCTCTTTGAAAATCAACCGCCTGAGAATGCCCACTGGTCAAAACTAAGGCAGCCCATACTACGAGAGCAGGGCTGCCTGTTTATCGGGTTGATGTACCCGTGGGTTAGTTCACGATGCACTTCTTGCCATTGTGGATGTAGAGACCGGGAGCAGTGGGAGCCAAAACACGGCGGCCATCGATGGTGTACCACTCGTTGTTGCCCTTCTGGTCAACGTTGATCTCATGGATGCCTGTTACCTGGTCATAGATCTCGAACTGGCCATAACTGGTGGCCTCGATACCGTTGTAGTACTCGCCGTCGGCAACCGCAACGACAACGATATAAACGCCCACTGCGGAGGGAGCCTCGTTGGACTCTTCGCCTGTAGCAGCGTTTACATAGGTTACGGTCACGTCGCCGTCACCAGCAATCACGTTAACGGTTGCGCCATGGGCCTCACCGTCATACTCAACGTCTTCGGGTACGATTACCTCAATCTGGGCCTGGCCCTTAGAGATGGTGTACTCAACATCCATCACACCGATGGTATTCTCTTCATAAACACCCTCGATTGTGTAGGTGTAGGTACCAGGATTGGTCCCGCCAACATAAGTACTGGTCTCACCGTTTACAGTCACACTGAATTGCTGGGGCTGGCCATTGTAAACACGGTCCTCAATGCCACTGACATCATAGGAACGTACGTCGGTCCAAGTCAGGCCATTCAGATCGGTGTAGTTACCCAGGCCATCGGTGAAGCGCAGGTTGAGCGTGTGGGTTTCAGTCATGTCGGGGACGAAGTACATATCGAAGGAAAAGTTATACTCATCACCCGATATCAGCTCGTTATTGATGCGAGTCCATTCTGCGTCGTCAACCTGATACTCGAGGTAGCCGTTTTGGCCATAGGGGTGTTCGTAGTAACCCCAGATGTGGACGGGATGAGCAATGTTCAGGTCATTCCAACCATTGATGTTTGCGGCCTCAACATTATAGATAAAGTCGGATTGCGCGTTCAATTGCATGGCAAATGTACCTGCAATCAAAGCAACTAAAAGTAATGTAATTTTCTTCATAACTTATTGTATTTAGATTGTTGATATAGAGTTAATAAACTAAGTAAATTTCTCATCCCAAAAACCATGACAATATCCTATCGGCTAACACCTTGAATTCTACTTCACAAAAATACAGAAATTTATCCAATCGAAGCGAATCGTTTAGTTAAAAAAACCAAAACGAAGATTCAAGTTCAAAATGCAACTATGCTCACAAGGTTCTCTGTAAATAGTAATTGAACTGCATCCGCTGCATCCTCATGCCGCTGAGCGACTTCACCCGGGAAACCGCTTCACATTGGGGTGATATGGCCAAGGATTGTGGTGTACCATCTGATTTGATTGATGCTATTAAACCGAATATGCTGTTTGGCCTCTAAACCTCATTGTTGTTTTTTCTTGATACGCAAATAGGCCGCGGTCACGTGTAGTGTACTTCTCGACCGTAAACACGGCGGTGCCTACAGGAACGTCGAGCAGCCTCCCCGAGAAGTCATCGGGGATATAGCCTAGCACTTTGCCGGCTATCTGGTTGTCGTCGACGCCGCCCCACAGC
>JAEEVE010000120.1 GCA_016290765.1 Muribaculaceae bacterium | reverse complement strand
CAATTCCAGCTCCATCAGCGCCACGAAGTGCAGCAGGCGTTCACGCAACGCGGCCAGTTGTCGGCTCAGCCCGCCACGCATCTGGTTCAATGCCACGCGTGCCGAGGCCTGCGACTGTGCGGCGATGACATCGGCTACCGCCTCGGCCTGCGACAGGTCCATGCGTCCCGACACCACAGCGCGGCGTGTAAACTCGCCACCCGTCGCCATGCGGCATCCGGCATCGATGAGTGTGGCCAGCAGTTGGTGCTGAATCCACACCGAGCCGTGGCATGAAATCTCAATCACGTCCTCGCCCGTGAACGAGCGCGGCGCGCGATAGAGGGTGAGCACCACCTCGTCGAGCAAGCGACCCTGGCTGTCGGTGATGTGCCCTAGATGTGCGGTGTGGCTAGACATGTTGTGCAAGGATGCGCCCTGCCAACGGCGTGCCACAATGTCGATGGCTTGCGGCCCACTCACGCGCACCACTGCTATGCCTCCCATACCCGCCGCCGTAGCGACAGCACAGATTGTATCTTGATTAGTCATAATTAATTACCCCTTGTTTCGGAACTCGATGGGCGTCATGCCAAAGTGTTCCTTGACATACTTGCCAAAGAAGGACGAGTTGGGAAATCCCAATCGATCACATATTTGCTTGATGCTGAGGTCGGTCTGTTTCAAGTAATAACGTATATCCTCGAGGACATGCTCGGTAATCCACTCGCTAGCCGACTTGCCCGAATATTTACGGCACTGTGCCGACAGATACTTGGGCGAGATGCACAACTCGCTGGCATAAGCCTCGACAGGACGATGTTTCACCGCTGTGTTGCTTAGCAGATTCAGAAAACGCTGGAAGTGGGTGCTTGATGCCGACTGCCTTTTCAATACGACATTGGGGACATCCAGCTTTTGTGTCAATGCGCTGCACAAGCCCAGTATGGCACTGCGTAGCAGCGACTGGATAATGTCGGTCCTGAAAGGTGCCCCTTTTCCTTGGTCGATGACCAGGGTCAACATATCATAGAATTGAGTATAGAACTGAATTTCAACATCATCCATCGTAAGCACATGTTGGCGTTGAATGTACATCAAGTCGTTCCATACGCTCATCTTCTCTCGCAAGAAACTTTGCAAGATGCGCGTGGTTAAGAACAATGCCTTCAAGTTCAAGTCGGGGCTGATCATGATATCGGTCACAATTACGTTTGGCGGCACGATGGCGATCTGGTTCTTGCACAGGTCCAGAGTTGAGCCGTTCAACTGCGCCTGGATTCTGCCATGCGTGCAAATGGCAATGGCATTCATCGCCACATGAGCCGACTGAACCTCGGCAAATTGCTGTATGCTGTCGACCACGACAATATCGTTGTCCGAATAGCCAATCAGCACATCCTCATTGGTGGTCAGAGACTGAAACGTGATTTCTTGTTGTTGCTTCATGGTGCAAATTTAGGCTTTATTTGGCAAATGATATCACGATTTGGACACAAAAACATTCTATTTTTCTGTAAAAGGTAAAATCAGAACAAATAAGAGCAAATTCGAACATCCCGCTATGACAATTATCTCCTATTTTTGCACCCAAATCAATCAAACTAGTCATGAGAAGAGCTATTTGGATGCTGCTGGGTGTCCTGTTAATCAGCAGTTGCACCAGTGACAAGGTGCCACAAACCAAGGCGCCCACGCGCGTGAAGACTGAGCTATTGTCGACAGGCGTCGATGCCAGCGGTCAAACCTATGTGGGTGTTGTCGAGGAGCGTGAAGCCACCGCAGTGAGTTTTACCAGTATGGGTGTCGTCAAGCGCGTTTTGGTAAGCGAGGGGCAGGCCGTGGGTCGTGGCCAACTGATTGCAGTGATCGACGATACCCAGGCGCGCAATTTGCTGCGGGGTGCCGAGGCGGCAATGGCCCAGGCCACCGATGCCCAAGCGCGCTACAAGATGCTACATGACAACGGTTCGCTACCCGAGGCCAATTGGGTGGAAATCCAAAGCAAGGTAGCT
Source organism: Muribaculaceae bacterium (assembly GCA_016290765.1). GTDB lineage: Bacteria > Bacteroidota > Bacteroidia > Bacteroidales > Muribaculaceae > Sodaliphilus. The sequence goes on along the minus strand of JAEEVE010000120.1, from coordinate 6,391 downwards.
CAAGCAGCTTCTCAACTAGAGGTTGCCAAGAAGAACCTTGCCGATTGCCAACTGCGGGCCCCCGTCGGTGGAATCATCGGCCGTAAATTCATCAGTGCCGGTGAGACCGCCATGCCGTCGCAGGCCGTGGTGAACATACTCAACATCGGCACGGTCAAGGTCAAGGTCGCCATCCCCGAGAGCGAGGTCAGCGCCATTGGCACCAACACCCCCTCCATCATCCACGTCGAGGCCACAGGCGGCAGCTATGAGGGCGGCCGCATCGAGAAGGGTGTGCAGGCCGATCCCATGACCCACACCTACGACATTCGCATTCATGTCGCCAACGGTCGGCATAGCCTATTGCCTGGCATGGTGGCATCGGTCAGTTTCGGCGGGAAGTTGCCACAATCGGGCTCCAACCAACTGACAGCACCAGTGACGGCAGTGCAGCGGCGTGCCGACGGCTCGCTGTTCGTGTGGACCATCGACAAGGATAGCCTTGCCCACCGCACTCCCGTGGGCATCGGCGAGACCACGGGCAACCGCGTTGCCATCAAGAGTGGTGTCGTTGGCGGCCAGCGCATCGTCACCGAGGGATATCAGAAACTGAGCGAGGGAACAAAAGTGGTTTTTTAGCTAATTGTCAAGCAAGATGAAACGGATGAATTGGCTCAAGTGGCCACTGGAACACTACTCCATCTCGCTGCTCATCATCGGCATCCTGTTTGTGTTGGGCATCTTTGGCATGTGGGACATGCCCAAAGATGAGTTCCCGGCATTCACCATACGCCAGGGCGTGGTGGTGGCAGTTTATCCGGGTGCCACCACCGAGGAGGTGGAGCAGCAGGTTGCGCGCCCGCTGGAGCGTTTCCTGTTTACCTACGGCGAGGTGAATCGCATCAAGACCACCACCACATCGCAAAACGGCATGTGCTTGGTGATGGTCAAGCTCAACGACGACGTGAACAACAAGGACGAGGTGTGGAGTAAAATTAAACACGGCCTCGCCCTGTTCAAGCAGAGCTTGCCTAGCGGAGTGCTCGCCGTTGTGGCCAACGACGACTTTGGAAACACCTCGGCCCTGCTCATTGCCATCGAGAGTAGCGAGCGCAGCTACCGCGAGCTGAACGACTATAGCAGCGCGCTCTCCGACCGCTTGCGACGCATCCCATCGGTAGCCAATGTGCGCATCTATGGCGAGCAGAAGGAGCAAATCTCGCTCTACGTCGACCGACAGCGGTTGCAAGCCTACGGCATAGGACAACAGGCATTGTTCTCACACTTGCAGGCGCAGGGACTCACCACCTTGAGCGGTAGCATCAGCGACGCCGACCAGCAGGTACCCATCCACATTGCCCCCACCGAGAACAGTGTCGATGAGATTGCCAGTCAGATTATCTATAGCGACCCTGTCACGGGCAAGGTGGTCAGGGTGCGCGATGTGGCTCATATTGAGCGCGAGTATGACGCTACCGAGAGCTATATTGAGCAAGATGGCAACCCCTGTGTGCTGCTATCGCTCGAAATGACGCCTGGCAACAACATCGTGCAGTATGGCAAGCAGGTGGACCAAATCATCAACCAGTACCGGCACGACCAGTTGCCCGATGACGTGAAGATTACCCGCATCGCCGACCAGCCCAAGGTGGTAGGCACCAGCGTGCGCGACTTCCTGCGCGACCTGCTCATCTCCATGGCCATCATTATCCTGGTGATGATGGTGCTGTTCCCGTTGCGGTCGGCTATTGTAGCCGCCATCACCATCCCGTTGAGCACCTTTATTTCGGTGTCAATCATGTATCTGGCGGGAATCGAACTGAATATTGTCACCCTGGCGGCGCTCATTGTGGTGCTGGGCATGGTGGTGGACAATGCCATCGTGGTCATTGACGGCTATCTCGAATATCTGGGCAAGGGGCATGAGCCCAAGCGGGCGGCCATCGAGTCGGCACGGCAATACTTCATGCCCATGATGCTTGCCACCCTGTGCATCAGTGTCATCTTCTTCCCGCTGCTGGTGACGATGAAGGGTGCATTTAATGATGCCCTGCGCGACTTCCCGTGGACCATCGCCATCAATCTACTGGTGTCGTTATTCTTGGCAGTGACGGTCATCCCGTTCCTGGAGGTGCTGCTTATCAAGCCTCAGGACGTGGGCAAGTCGGGCAACGTCATCACCCGATGGGTGCAGTCGACCTATAATCGCGTGCTCGACTTCACATTTGCCCATCCGTGGATCACCATTGGCGGCGGCATCGCGTTGATATTGCTGTCATCGCTCATCACGCCTAGCCTGAAGGTGCGCCTGTTCCCATTTGCCGACCGCGACCAGTTTGCCATCGAAATTTTCCAGCCCGAGGGCAAGGGAATCAACGAAACACGTGTGCTAGCCGACTCGGTGCGCCATGTTTTGCAGCGCGACGACAAGGTGAAGTGCATCACCAGCTTCATTGGTTGCTCCTCTCCTCGATTCATGACCTGCTATGCCCCGCAGATGGCTGGGCGCAACTTTGCACAGATGATTGTGAACACCACCTCGCAAAAGGCCACACTCGACTTGCTGGCCAAGTATCAGCCCATGCTCAGCGAGGCGTTTCCCGAAGCTTATGTGCGCTTCAAGCGGCTGGACTTCCTCGAGGTACCCGAGCTGGAGTACCGTTTCTATGGCGAGGATCTTGACTCGCTGCACGTCGTTGCCGAGAGGCTGATGCAGCGCATGCGGCAGATGCCCGAGTTGGAGTGGGTACACACCGACTATCTGCAGCCCTTCCCGCTCGTCAATGTCGAACTCGACCCCGTGGCTTCGGCGCAACTGGGCATCAACCGTGCCACTGCGTCACTGGCGTTGAGCACCGCCACCAACGACTTGCGCGTGGGGCAAATTTGGGAGGGAGACAAAGAACTTCCCATCGTGGTGAAGGATGATGCCGACATGACCTTCTCGGACATCAAGGACCTGGGCATCGCCACGCCAGCGAGTATGATTGCCGCACAGGTGGGCGGTGCCAACGGGACGGTGCCGCTGCGACAGATCGCCAAAGTCGAGCCGCAGTGGAGCGAGAGCCGCATCCTGCACCGCGGTGGCGAGCGCTGCATCACCGTCACGGCACAGTTTGCCAACGGGGTCTATGCCGCGCCCGTCGAGGGCCGTGTGGCCGATATCATGGAGCATGAGATTGCACTGCCTCAGGGCGTGCGCTCTGAGGTGGGCGGCGAGATTGAGTATGACTGGGAGGCCATTCCAATGATATTTGGCGGCGTCGGCATCTCGATTATCATCGTGTTTTTCTTCTTGCTGTTCAACTTCAAGAAATATGGCATCACCCTGGTGTGCATTGCTGCGCTGGGACTGATGACTCCTGGCACACTCATCGGCTTGGCGCTGATGGACCGCACGCTGGGACTCACTTCCATCATGGGCGTCATCACGCTCATGGGCATGATCATGCGCAACGAGATTCTCATCTTTGAGCATGCCATCGACCTGATCAAACAATATGTGGCGCAGCATGGCGACTGGACGGTCGACCGCAAGGCCTATAACGAGGCGGTGCGTCAGGCGGCCTATGAGGCTGGCAAGCGCCGCATGGTACCCATTTTCCTCACCACGGCAACCACGGCGGTGGGTGTGGTGCCCATGATCATCGCCCAGTCATCGTTTTGGATGCCAGTGGGCGTTACCATCTTTGCCGGCGGCATCGGCTCGCTCATCCTCGTGGTGACCATGTTGCCTGTGGTTTATTGGAAAGTTAATCTCAAGTAAGCTATGAATAGATCCATTGCAATCGTGTTGGGAAGCGTGGTCGCGCTAGGCGCTGCCGCCCAGCCATCCTACAACCTGTCGCAGCTTCTCGACTCGGCGCGCCAGCACAACATCGCCATCCGCAGCGCACGCCACGACATCGAGGCGGCGCAACTGCAACGCAAGGAGGCTTTTACCAAATACTTCCCCAGCGTCAGTGGCAATCTCTTGTGGTTCCAGGCCAGCAAGGGCATGGCCGAGATGTCGCTGGACATCGCCGACAAGATTCCGCCTCAAATCGGCGCCACCCTCTCACAACTGCTGCCGCCCGAGACACTGGCCGCCTTGACACAGCCCATCAACGTGTCGATGATGAAGCACGGCACCATCGCCTCGCTGATGGCGGTGCAGCCCGTGTTTGCCGGTGGACAAATCATCAACGGCAACAAACTCGCTAAACTGGGCGAGGATGTGAGCCGCCTGCAACTGAAACTGTCGGAAAACGAGGTGGAGAAGACTGCCGAGCAATACTACTGGCAGATGGTCACGATGCAGGAGAAGGTGAAGACCATCGATGCGGTCGAGGCTCTGCTCAACGACATCCACAAGGACGTGGATGTGGCCGTGCGGGCAGGTCTGGCCCTGCGCAACGACTTGTTGCAAGTGGAACTGCGTCAAAACGATGTAGCAAGCCAGAAGCTGAAGTTGATGAACGGACTCTCGTTGGTGCGCATGGTCTTGTCGCAGTACTGCGGCCTGCGCGACACGGCATTTGTCATCGCCTATGACCCCCAAGCGGTTCTGCCACTTGCCGTCAAGCAAGACCACCAGCTGGCCATGGCGGGCACCACCGAGTATCAGCTGCTAGGAAAGCAAGTCGAAGCCACCGAGTTGCAGCGCAAGATGGAGTTCGGGAAAAACCTGCCCACGGTGGCTGTAGGGGCGGGATATAACTACCACAACCTGCTAGACCGCAACCACAACTTCGCCATGGTGTTTGCCACGGTGAGTGTGCCCATCAGCGACTGGTGGGGAGGGTCGCACGCCGTCAAGCGCAAGAAAATCGAGGTACAGAAAGCACAAGAGCAGCTCGTCGAGAACGGCGAACTGCTGAAGATACGCATGCAGAGTGCTTGGAACGGCGTGGAGGAGGCTTACAACCAGCTGCAGCTGGCCGAACGCGGCATCGAGCAGGCCCAGGAAAACCTGCGGCTGAACCGTGACCAGTATCGTGCCGGTGTCTTGCGCATGGCCGACTTGCTCGAGGCGCAGCTGCTCTACCAGCAGACGCTAGACCGCCGCACCGAGGCCCGCGCCGACTACCAAAACAAACTTCTGGAATACCGCCAAGCCGTGGGGCAGTGATTACTGCTAACACCTTTATTCCCCCTTTAGGGGGTTAGGGGGACTATACTCCTAGCGGCGGGGATAGTAGCGGGGCCAGTCCTTGATGTTCTGCTTGGCCTCAACGACTGTCTCACTGTCATCGGGCAGCGAGGCAAGGAAGTCAATGCCCGTCAGGCGCTCCACCTGGTCGATGGTGACGGCATAGTTGGTCCAAGAATTGGGTGCCTTCTCGTTGCGGAACAGGAAAGCGATGGCGCGGTCCTGCTCGGGCGCATAAACCACCTTGTAGAACTGGTTGGGCACGGCGATGTCGTTCTTCTTGCCCATTTTCTTCATGTTGCCCTCGAGCACGGGGCCGGTGAAGATGACCAGTCGGCGCGCCGAGCGTGCCCAGGTGTGGATGGCTTCCTCCATGTGGCGCCACTCGCCGTCGTTCAGCTCATGGTTCTGCGGGCAGATGTTGGTCATCAAGAAGCACTGCTCCATGGCGGTGCGGTCCCAACGCATATCCATCGCCGGCGCCATGTGGCCACGGTCGTAGCCCGTTTCCTTGTATTCCCACCAGTCGGGGCAACCTGCTACCTGCGGGTCGCGGTTAAACTGGTAGTTTTCACGCTTTTGTGCATCGGGCGCATCGGCCATGCTAACTTGCGTGTTGGTCAACTCATAGGCGACGCAGTTGGGCACATGATAGTACTTGTTGTAGTAGATAGTGATGGCCTTGTAGCGCACAGTCTGGTTGTCGAGCCGTGCGGGCAGCTTCACGTCGAGCAATGAGGCGTTGCCCGTTGAGCGATACTCGCCAGTGTTGTTCTCACGCTGATTGTCGCTGTGTGGCTTTTGGCCATGGTCATTGCCGCTGTACTGCGACGAGTAGAACGTGTCGGCACGGCCTTGCTGATCTTGCTGGCCAGCATTGCCCGTGCAACCTGCCAGCAGCCCGAGCGCAATGAGGGGATATAGATAGTGTCTCATCTTGTTTATCTTCTTTTAATCCACTAGGCATCAAACAATAATACAAATGATGCCCTTATGTTCTTTTGTCTAAAAAACTGCTAGTCAATTACGTTCCAGCACATCGACAAACGAGCGGGGAAGGATGATGTTTTCCACGTCGATGGCAGCGGCAAACAGCGGAGCTATCTCAGCCACTGTGAATCCAGCGATGCCGCAGCCAATGGGAGTGACAAGGAACTTCAGTTCGGGGTGCGACTTGGCGAAAGCGATGAACTCGTCCACGTAGGGCTGGATGGTCTCCACGCCGCCCTGCATCGTGGGGATGGCGTAGCTCTGGCCTTGCAAGCCCACGCCCTGACCCAT
>JAEEVE010000119.1 GCA_016290765.1 Muribaculaceae bacterium | reverse complement strand
CAGCGTGTCGGTCATGCCGTAGCTGGCAGGACCTGCAGCCATGTTGTCGGGGTGCAGTGTGCGACCAGTGCCGCCACCGCTAGCCACGCTAAAGTAGGGCTTGCCAGCCAGCACGCGCTCCTTTTTGTAGGTACCAGCAACGGGGTGCTGGAAGCGGGTGGGGTTGGTCGAGTTACCAGTGATCGACACATCAACGCCCTCATGCCACATGATGGCAACACCCTCGCGCACATCGTCGGCACCAAAGCAGCGAACCTTCGAACGATCGCCCTTGCTGTAAGGAGTCTCTTTGACAATCTTCAACTCACCGGTGAAGTAGTCAAACTCGGTCTGCACATAAGTGAAGCCGTTGATGCGGCTGATAATCTTGGCGGCGTCCTTGCCCAGACCATTCAGGATTACGCGCAACGGTTTGCGGCGCACCTTGTTGGCCTTGCCCGCAATCTTGATGGCACCCTCGGCGGCGGCAAATGACTCGTGGCCTGCCAGGAAGGCGAAGCACTGCGTCTCGTCGCGCAACAAGCGTGCAGCCAGGTTACCGTGGCCAATGCCCACCTTGCGGTCGTCGGCCACACTGCCAGGAATGCAGAATGCCTGCAGGCCCAGGCCAATGGCCTCGGCGGCGTCGGCTGCCACCTTGCAGCCCTTTTTCAGGGCGATGGCGGCACCACAAACATACGCCCACTTGGCGTTCTCAAAGCAAATCTGCTGGGTCTCCTCACAGGTCTTGTAGGGGTCGATGCCATACTTGTCGCAGATGGCGTTGGCCTCTTCAATATCCTTGATGCCGTTAGCATTCAATGCAGCGATCACCTGCTTGATGCGACGGTCTTGTGACTCAAATTTCACTTCTCTTATCATAATTCGGGTCCTCCTTAATCTTTACGTGGGTCAATATACTTCGCAGCATTCTCAAACTGGCCGTAGTGGCCCGTGGCCTCTTCCAGCGCCTCTTTTGGATCTTTGCCTTTCTTCAGGGCGTCGGTGAACTTGCCCAAGCTCAGGAACTCGTATCCAATCACTTCGTTGTTCTTGTCCAGAGCCATGCGAGTGCAATAGCCCTCGGTCATCTCCAAGTAGCGGACACCCTTCTCGCGGGTACCGAACATCGTGCCCACCTGGCTGCGAAGACCCTTGCCCAGATCCTCCAGCGAGGCACCAATCACCAGGCCACCCTCGCTGAACGCACTCTGCGAGCGGCCGTAAACAATCTGCAAGAACAACTCGCGCATGGCTGTGTTGATGGCATCGCACACCAGGTCGGTGTTCAGTGCCTCCAGGATGGTCTTGCCAGGCAAAATCTCAGCAGCCATAGCGGCGCTGTGGGTCATGCCCGAGCAACCAATGGTCTCAATCAAGCACTCCTCGATGATACCCTCCTTCACGTTCAGCGACAGCTTGCAGGCACCCTGTTGGGGAGCGCACCAGCCAATGCCGTGGGTGAAACCCGAGACGTCCTTGATTTCCTTACAACGAACCCACTTGCCCTCCTCGGGAATGGGTGCCGAAGGATGGTTAGCACCCTTCGCTACGCAGCACATATTCTGCACTTCATGTGAATAAATCATAAGTCTAATTTTTTATTAAAATAGTAAGTGTTTGTGCTCTATCAGTTTTGAAAGAACAAAGATACAACAAAAAATCGGACACCCAAGCGTCCGACCTAAATTATTCACGATTTTTATGAATTCAGAAAGGAATCACATATTGTCTTCCTTGCATCATGGGCACGCTGGGGCGGTTGTAGGCTGGGGCAGCGCTGCGTCGAGTAGCTAGCATCATTACTTTGCTCCAGCCCTGAGTCTGGTTGCGTATCGTCAGGCGCGCAAGCCCCAGGAACTTGCCCGCAACCGCTTGAATCATGCCCACTACCTCATCCACATTATGGAAGTTGCAGTTGCTCACATGTGCCAGTACCTGGCCATTGCATTCTAGTTGAGCCACAATCTTGTCGCTCGCACTTACTTGGGGATTACTATTCGTTTTCATCTTTACAGTGTCTTTAAGTTTCACACTGCAAAGGTAGACCTACAAAGTGCCATTCAATGGCACATCAAACAAAAACTACGTTAAATCAAGTCTCCAGCTAGAAAAATTCCCTTACGTCCTACTATGCCACGGCTCTGTCGCGGCCAAATCAACCCTTCGCCATCATTAAAACAATGAGCCAAACATCATGACAAATGTAGTGAATAAATGTCCCTACAATAAAAAAACTAAATTCTTAAATCTTAATTCTATTTTTTTCCCTATCTTTGCCACAGTTATTTTAAATTATCGAACAATGAAGAAATTCTGGCTAGCAATGGCATCACTCGTGGTGATGCTGGGTGCCTGTACGACGACAGGCGATAACAATCTTACTGTGTCGGGACTTGACCCGAAGAACTTCGAGACCGAGGTGGATAGCATTCCCATCCAGCTCTATACCTTGACCAATGACAAGGGCATGGAGGTGTGCATCACCAACTTCGGCGGCCGTGTGGTGAGTGTCATGGTGCCGGATCGTGACGGAAAGATGCAGGACGTGGTGCTAGGATTTGACTCCATCGGCGACTATCAGCATGTCGAGGGAAACAATTTCGGCGCGCTCATCGGCCGCTATGGCAACCGCATAGAGCAGGGCAAGTTCACGCTCGACGGCAAGGAATATCAGTTGCCGCAGAACAATTATGGGCACAGTCTGCATGGCGGGCCTGAGGGATTTTATGCATTGCCCTGGAAGGTCGAGTCGGCCGATAAGCAGCACCTGGTCTTGACGCACCGCTCACCCGACGGTTTTGCGGGCTATCCGGGCAACCTGGATGTGACAGTTACCTATACGCTGACCGAAGACAATGCGCTGACGATTGACTACACCGCCACTACCGACCAACCTACTATCGTGAACCTGACCAACCACAGTTACTTCAACCTCAACGGCGACGCGTCACGCGACGCGCTTGATCTGGAGGTGATGATTGCAGCCGACAGCATCACGCCTATTGACTCTACTTTCATGACGCATGGCACGATGATGGCGGTCGAGGGAACACCCTTTGACTTCCGCCAGGCCAAGCCTGTGGGACGCGACATCAATGCCGACGACGAGCAGTTGCGCAATGGTCACGGCTATGACCACAACTATGTGCTCAACACGGAGGGCGATATAAATAAGGTGTCGGCTAGCATCTTCAGCCCCACAACAGGCATCTTGATGGAGGTCTTTACTGACGAACCAGGACTGCAGTACTATGTAGGCAACTTCCTGGACGGAACCGTCAAGGGCAAGCATGGAGTGGCTTATCCACACCGCTCGGCCATCTGCATGGAGACGCAGCACTATCCCAACTCACCCAACCAGCCGCAGTACCCCAGCACGGTCCTGCGCCCGGGCCAGACCTACCACAGCAAGTGCATCTATAAGTTCTCTGTGAAGTAGAACGGGGAGTTGAAGGTGTAAAGTAATTAAGGAGTTAAGACGAATTCTCTTCTGCCTGTTTTTCAGCAGAATGTGTCGCCTTAACTCCTTAACTCTTTATGACTTCCTGGTTTATTCCCAAGCTCTCAGACGCACCTCGATGCCGTCGCCCTGAAGCAGGGTGGGCAACTGGCTGATGTCGGTCTTGCTGTAGTGGTAGGGATAGACCACGCGTGGCTTGAACATGCGGGCGGCGTGCAACAGTTGGTCGACGGTCATTGTGTAAGGCTGGTTGCAAGGAAGTAACGCCACGTCGATGTCTTTGAGGGCGGCCATCTCCGGAATGTCCTCGGTATCGCCGGCGATGTAGATGCGCAGGCCGTCGATGGTCAGTACAAAACCGTTGTCACGGCCCTTGGGGTGGAACTGGGTGTGCCCCTCGGTAGTGTTGTAGGCGGGAACTGCCTCGATGTGAAGGCCGTTGACGTCGGTCTCATCGCCATTGTGCATCACCTGGCCATAGCCTAATTGGTCGGCGCAACGCTGGTTGGTAATCAATTGTGTGCCCTCGCTGCTGAGTGTGGCGAGGGCCGCCTTGTCCAGGTGGTCACCATGCTCGTGTGTGACCAGCAATAGGTCAGCCTTAGGCATCGTGCTATAGTCTAGCGTGCGATTACCCAACTTGCTCACTGGGTCGATATAGAGTACACGGCCATCGATGACCAGCCGTAGGCTGGCATGCATCAGTGGGTAGAGTTCGATGCGTTTGCCGCCAGGCGTGGTGAAGACGTCGCATAGCGTGTTGGTGTCCTCAGTGGTCACGGGCATGCCCTGACTTTGCCACGCGAGGATGCCACCCTGCAGGTTCACGACCTTGTAGCCATGGGCAGCGAGTTGCTTGGCGGCACTGGCCGAGCGACGACCGCTGCGGCAGTACACCGCCACTGTGCGCGACGTGTCGAGCATGGCGCTGGCTTTCTCAATAAAACCATCAAGCTTCACGTCGGCAAGGCGTGAACCAGCGATGTGCCCTTCGTCATATTCGGCCTGTGAGCGAACGTCAAGTAGCTGCACGTCGGGCTGGGCAATCAAGTTGTCAAACTCATCGACATTCATGTCGGTGTAGGGTTGTTGGCCGCAGGCGGTGTTCAGCCCCAGCAATGCCAGCAGGCAAGAGATAATCTTTTTCATAGTTATTATCAATTAATACTAGATGTTCTATACTCTAAAACCTCCAGAAAAAACTCTTAACTCTTAACTCTCAACTCTCTCCATATGATAACCCAGGCGATGCAGCTCGACCGACATGCCCATGAGGTAAAGCTGGCGCAGGCAGGCGACATAAGCCCGCATCGCGTCGGCGGTACTTGGCTCAAAGCCTTGGCGCATGAGTAGGGTATGAGTGCGGCTGGCGCACTCGCTCACCAATGCCTCGGTTTGGTCGAACGCGTCGCCGCGCAGTAGCAGCACGTCTTCGCGCACATACTCGTCGAGCTGGTCATAGCCACGCTTGTCGCGCAGCAGCGCGTACAGATTGGCTATATGGCAGTACAGGTTCCAGTCCTCGTCCCAAAAGCGTGCAATGGCCATACCGATATACATCATCCAGCCCAATGACGCAGTGGGGTAGTTCTGGAACTCACGGATGCCGTCGGGCAGGTAGGCCTCGCCGATGGCTTGCCATCGCTCCTCCACGTCGGGGCACTCGGGCATGTGCTCGTCCACCTCACCGCGTTCCAGCAGATATTGCTTCAGGTCGCCATGCAGCGACACCTCAAATTCTTCAATTCGGTCCATTTTATATCGGATTATTCGCCCACAAAGATACATATATTTGTCAATACCTTCAAAAAATCTTGGCGTTTCTCTCTCTGGGACTAAACATTTCCTTCGTTTTTCGGTCTAAATGGTAAATTTATCAAGAAAAACTGAGTACTGATAGTCGATGACTGAAAACTTTTTCGTAACTTTGCCGAGTTAAATGAAAAGGATGCTCCACATATCGCTCGTCTGCGTGGCACTGGCAATTGCTGCTAGTGTTACTGCACCGTATGCATGGGCCGACCAGCGCATTGAGACGGTTTCACCATCACACACCGCAACTGGCGAGCAAGGGCACATCCACTTCGCGGCAGGTTCTACCGAAGCAGTTTTCAGCGTCTACTCCATTACAGGGCAGTTGATGAAGGTGGTACGTGTGCCAGCTGGCACCCACGCCACGCTTGAACTACCGCGAGGGTTCTACATCGTCAAGTGTAATAACCAATGGTCGCGTAAGGTGGTGGTCCGTTGACCCCTATCTGTCAGAGGTCAGGCGCGCAACTATGAATTGTAAATTGGCAGTTATGAATTGAGAAATGCTTGCCCTCGCCCCCGAAATATCACCCTTTGCAGATTTTGCCTACGACTTACTCAAGGTGTTCTTTGCCGTGGGTATCGTCGCGTCTATTGTTGTCATCATCAGTGAGAACCGCAATCCTGTCAAGTCGTTGGCATGGGTGTCGGTTCTCATTCTTTTGCCAGTTGTCGGGCTGGTGCTGTACATTTTTTTCGGCAGGAGTTTGAAGGGGCATTTTCTGATCTCGCGCAAGAGCCAACGCAAACTGCTCTCACGGCGAGAACCCATGCAGGTCGATGTCGACCAGCTGCCGTTCAGCGAAGAGAGTCGCCAGCAAATCTCGCTGGTCAACAACCTCACAGGAGCGCAGTATTTTACTGGCAACGATATCACTGTCTACACCCAGGGGAAAGACAAGTTTGATGAACTCAAGCGCGACCTGGAGGCGGCGACCGATCACATTCACCTGCAATATTACATCTACGAGAACGACCAGATTGGACGCGAGATACGCGACATCCTCATCCGTAAGGCCCAACAGGGAGTCAAGGTGCGTGTGATGTATGACCATGTGGGTTCCTTCACCATCAATGCCGCCTTCTTCAAACGCATGCGGCGCGAGGGTGTAGAGGCGCACCCCTTCATGAAGCTTACCATCACCAAACTGGCCAACCGCCTGAATTGGCGCAATCACCGCAAGGTGGTGGTCATCGACGGCAAGGTGGGCTATGTCGGAGGCATGAACATAGCAGACCGTTATGTTACTGGCGAGAAAGGGCGACTGCCCTGGCGCGACACACATCTGCGTATCACTGGACCTGCCGTGGCAGCGCTGCAGTATACGTTTGCCGTCGACTGGAACTACATGAGTCGCACACTCCTGGCCGAGACCATGCCCGACTTCGGAAAGGCTGACGATACGGCACGCGAGGGTATGCAAGTGGTGCCTAGCGGGCCAACCGATCAATGGAACAACATCTCAATGGTGTTTATCAAGGCCATCACATTGGCCAAGCACACTGTATTTATCCAGACACCCTATTTCCTTCCTAGCGATGCCCTGCTCAAGGCGTTGCAGAGTGCGGCATTAGCAGGAGTTGACGTGCGTCTAATGATGCCACGTGAACCCGACAGCCGGCTGCTCAAGCTCGCTTCGGGATCCTACATCAAGGAGTGCATTCTTGCCGGTATCAAGGTCTACTTCTACGAACCCACCATGATGCACAGCAAACTCGTCCTCATCGACGATGAGTTTGTAACCACCGGTAGCACCAATTTTGACTTCCGCTCGTTTGAGCACAACTTTGAGTGCAATGCAGTAATTTACAGCCGCGAGTTTAACCGCAAGATGCGGGCCATCTTTGCTGACGACCAGCGTCAATGCACGCGTATCATCCTCAGCCACTGGCGCCGCCGCCCCGTCATCACCAAGGCACTCGAGTCCCTAGCCCGCCTCCTCAGCCCCATCCTGTAAGGAAAAGGGTGTGCTTTTCTTGCCGAAAAGGGAGAGAAACGCCAGTGTGCGAATGGAACTGGTGATGGCATGGAGATGGGCTAATTAGTACTTGTGGTGCAGATATTTGAATGCGATCACACTATGTTTCAATATTTTTGACTAACTTTGCACGATTTTTTGAGAAAAGAAGATATGATTGATACGATATTAGCACAAGCTACCGCCGAAGCGGTGAAGGCATTGTATGGACTGGATTTCCCTGCCGAGAAAATCGTCCCGCAAACGACTAAGAAGGAGTTTGAGGGCAATGTAACCATCGTGGTGTTCCCCTTTTTGAAGGCTTCACACAAGGCTCCCGATGCTACTGCGCAGGAGATTGGCGACTATCTCGTTGAGCGCTGCAGCGCAGTGGAGAAATTCAATGTGATTAAAGGTTTCCTAAACATCACCATTCGCTCGTCGTTCTGGACCGACATGCTCAACCGCATCGCTGCTACCGAGGAATACGGTTTCACGCCTGTCACCGACCAGAGCCAACTGGTGATGATCGAGTACTCCTCACCCAATACCAATAAGCCCCTGCACCTGGGACACATCCGTAACAACCTGCTGGGTTACAGCCTGTCACGTATCATGCAGGCATGTGGATACAAGGTGGTGAAGACCAACATCGTCAACGACCGTGGCATCCACATCTGCAAGTCGATGCTCGCATGGCTCAAGTGGGGTAACGGCGCCACACCCGAGTCGACCGGCAAAAAGGGAGACCACCTCATCGGTGATTACTATGTCTTGTTCGACAAGCATTACAAGGCCGAGCTCAAGCAACTCATGGAAGAGAAGCACATCGAGCAGGAGGAAGCCGAGAAGCAGAGCCAGCTCATGCACGAGGCGCGTGAGATGCTAAAGAAGTGGGAAGAGGGCGACCCCGAGGTTCGCGCGCTGTGGCGCATGATGAACAGTTGGGTCTATGCCGGATTTGACGAGACCTATCGCCGTCTGGGCGTCGACTTCGACAAGATTTACTACGAGAGCGAGACCTATCTCGAGGGCAAGGAGAAGGTTCTTGAGGGGCTGGAGAAAGGTGTGTTCTACCGCAAGGAGGATGGTAGTGTGTGGGCCGACCTCACACCCGACGGACTCGACCACAAGTTGCTGCTGCGCAGCGACGGCACATCGGTCTACATGACCCAGGACATCGGCACTGCTAAGCTCCGTTACCAGGACTATCCCATCGACCGCATGATCTATGTCGTGGGTAACGAGCAGAACTACCACTTCCAGGTGCTATCGTTGCTGCTTGACAA
>JAEEVE010000118.1 GCA_016290765.1 Muribaculaceae bacterium | reverse complement strand
GCCCCCGCCGCAAAGCGGCACCCCCTCTAACTTAGAGGGGGAGTCAGCTTGTCCTCCCCTAAGCTAGGGGAGGTGGCCGCAGGCCGGAGGAGTGTGTGATGCCGCTAGGCTGCCTGGCACACGCCCCCGCCGCAAAGCGGCACCCCCTCTAACTTAGAGGGGGAATCAGTTTGTCCTCCCCTAAGCTAGGGGAGGTGGCCGCAGGCCGGAGGAGTGTGTCCTCCATTCGCTTCGAATTCAGCCTTGGCTTGAATAATGGCGTTTATGATAACATATTGTTGCTTGAATACAGTTATGTTCTCAAACCTTAGTGTCTTGATGCCATATACACTCAACAATTCCATATCTCGCTCATAATCTATGACAGGTTGTTCGACATGGAAATGATAGTCTCCGTCCAACTCAATGGCCAATCGGATGCTTGGGCAATAAAAATCAAGTATGTGGTTCCCAATGCTGAACTGTCGCCGAAACTGCAGACCATCGACCTGTTTAGCCCTCAAGACTTTCCATAATGTCGCCTCCGCTTTTGTACCTCCTGTGCGAAGTTCTCGGCGATACTCTTTTATGTCAGCAAGGTTTTTAGTTCTAGTTTTCTGGGTGTTATCCATATCTCTTATTTGATATTGCTAGGCTGCCTGGCACACGCCCCCGCCCTTTGTACACCCCCCTTTAGGGGGGCTTGGGGGGACGTGGTTTTTGGGAACTAGTAGAAGACGGCACACACGAGAACCAGATAGTCGGGCATCATGCCGTCGCGGCCCCACTGCATCTCCACACCCAGCAATTGGCTGGCGGTCTTGCTCACATCGAAGCCCAACGCCTCGAGCGACGGACGCACCTTGTCGGGATGCCGGCAAGGCTTGCCGTCAATGCGCGCGCAGGGCTCGCTGCAGTAGGGGCATTTGCCCACAAATCCACACGCCATGCCACCCAACTCCCGTTCCAGCTGCAGCAACTGGCTGTTCATCTCGAGCAGCACAGGCGCCATCAGGTCGTAGGCCGCACTCAGGGGCTGACGGTCGCCTTGTGGCGTTACCTTGGCACCCAGCAGCCTCACACGGCTGTAGCGCATGATGCTGGCCGTGGTGTCGTAGTCAAACGGCGGGCAGCCATGACGGTGGCCATAGTTAGGGCACTGCCGGCAGCACTGCTCAAAGCGTGCGACATCGCGAAAGCCCGCAACATAATCCTGCACCGACACCTCGGCCTCCAGCCGCTCAACACTCACACATTTCCCTCCTGGATTCATCGTTCAAGCCTGAGTAGTGATTTCTTGCAGGGCGCCCGTCACCGAGTCGATGATAAAGCCGCGCACCACCACATCGCGTGGCATGAGCGGGTGGGTCTTGATGGTGGCTACGGTCTTTTGCACCGAGGTGGGCGTGTCCTTGAAGCCCTCGAGCCACTGGTCCAGGTCGATGCCGCACTGGCGAATGGTGTCGAGGGTCTGGTCGGTGATGCCGCGCGCCAGCATCTCGTCGTGGAAGTGATCAAAGCTCATGTGACAAGCGCCACAATTGCTATGCGCCACCACCATAATCTCCTCAACTCCAAGCTCATAAATAGCCACAAGCAGACTGCGCATCGCCGAGTCAAAGGGCGAGATGACCAGGCCGCCAGCGTTCTTAATCACCTTGGCGTCACCATTCTTCAGCCCTAGTGCCGCCGGCAGCAGTTCGGTCAGGCGGGTGTCCATGCACGAGAGCACCGCCAACTTCTTGTTAGGATACTTGTCGGTGACATATTGCTCATATCCCCTTTGTTCAACAAAGGTCTTGTTATATGCTAAAATATTGTCAATCATCATAGTCATTGTTCTGGATGGGGGTTAGTTACTTGTTTAGGATTCTCTGGTAGGCCAGGCGCTCGTCACCCGAGGCAAGGTAGATAATGCCACAATAGGTGAAACCATGCTTGACGATGTTGTGCTGCATGATGGCATTGTCGCGGTGGGTGTCGATGCGAATGTTGGGGTCGTGAGCGAAGCAGAACGCCATGATGTCGGCAAAGATGCCATGCACATCGGCATAGCTGGCCATGCGGTGAACCACATGATAGGGCAACGTGTCGTCGAGCCAGCCATCACCCTCGATGTAGGCATAGGTAGGCTCGGGCGACGGCAAGAAGGCAAAGTAGCCCACAATGCGGTCGTCATCGGTCACGACATATCCGCCTCCCACTTCCATGTCATGGACGATGACGGCCTGCGATGGATAGCCGTCGATCCATTGCCGCATGTTGCCCGACTGCCGCATGATCTGCTTGGCGGCAGCCACCACGGGCATGATTTGGTCCAGGTCGGCAGGCTGTGCTTGTCGGATGATTCTATTCATTGTCAATTGCTTCAAGATAAAAACTAACAGGTCGGAACCCGTCGTTGCAGCTGATCATCGCACTCATCGGGTTCTGCATCCAGCCGTCATAGAAGTTGCCCTCGCCACGCGCCAGGGCCTCGACAAACTCACGCATCGACGACCACGCCGAGGGGCACATCCCAGGTGGGCATTGCCCATCGACCGATATCCACTGCTGCCCCACGGCCACGTCGCAGGTGTGCTCGATGGGGTTCTCATACTGTGCCATCAGGTCATGGTAGACCGTCTGGCGCATGGCTGTAATCCGTACTCGTTTCATCGTCATCAAGGTTTGTGTGGGTCATCGATTCGGTCGATAATCAGGTCGACTGAACCGTCTTCTAGTGAGTTGTGCTCATCCAGATGGATGTGTTCACGACACTCGGCCTGTGCCATCGTGTTGAGGAAGTTGGCCAACGACAACAAGCCAGCGCGGTTGGCCGAAATCAGCACCGCATCGCCTTGCATCTCCACGGCAATCGTTGCGTCGGGTTCCCAGTTCAGTACCATAGTGTTATTTCTTCTTTTTACGCCGCTTGACTTCGTAGGCCAAGGCGATGACCGCGATGGCCACGCCCAGCAACCCGACGAGCAGGTTGATGAGCTGGAAGTTCTCTTTCGCGTAGTTGATGAGTGTATCCATAATTCTATAGGTAGCTTAGTGCGTGCGGTGGTGGTGCGAGAATAGCCGTTGCGGCAGCTCCATCGCCAGGATGATGCCCAGCACAATGGCGATGGCAACCTTGATGGCCATCCAGCCGCTCTGCGACGAGAGGTCAAACTGTGCGTCGGTCAGGTAATAGGTGAACCAGAAGATGCCAGCACCCGGCACCAACGGGAAGATGCCGCACAGCAAGAACACCTGGGCTGGCGAACGGAACGGGATGGCTGCCATGCGCGAGAGGATGCACACCAGTGTCGACGAGGCCAGCGTGGCGATGACGGGTGACGCACCAGCCTGCCGAACCAGTATCAAGTAGAGCACCCACCCAATGGCGCCAATCACGCCTGCGGGGATGTAGTGCTCGCGATCCACGCCAAAGAGCAACGCAAACGCCGCTGTGCCGACAAAGGCCGAAAAGCACTGGCACAGCAGACTTGCCGTCTCGGGACTCACAGTCATGCGCGTCAAGTTGATCACGCCACCATGCAGTGAGCCGTCGAACACAAACGCCAATGACACGCCCACAGCGATGCAGAAGAAGCCAAGCATCGCATCGGTCAGTCGCGTGAAGCCGGCAAGGTAGTCCGAGTTGGCCAGGTCGCGCACCCCGTTGACAAAGGGCACTCCCGGAATCAGCGGCATGATGGCGCCGATGATGATGTTGGCTAGGCTGCTGCCAAAGCCGATGCGCCACGACAAGATGCACAACAGGGTCGCCACCAGCGCGTTGAGGACACCACCCACAATCTTGGATAGATAGCGACTGCTGATACCCAAGACAAAGGCATAGAGCAACAGACCCACCACCAACGCGGCAGCGCACTCCATCCATCCGCCCCCGAATACCGCGCAAAAGCCCGACGCACCGAAGCCCGAACCCAAGATTTGCTCCCAAGCAGGCTTGGGGGGCGCACTCTTAATCGCGTCGAGCCGTGAATGGGCCTCGTCGAGTTCCGTCCTGCCAGCGGCGATGTCATAACTCAGGCGATTGACCGCCACGACCTTCGACAACTGGATGGCTTGGAGAGGGATAAACTCGACGTTGGCATAGGTCGATGCCTGGCCACCCGACTTGCTCACCTTGTTGGCATGGCCCGTGGTGAAGATGCCGTTTGACAGCACAAAGAAATTGCCCGAGTCCACCCCGTAGTGCGACGAGATGCGCCCCATGATGTCCTCGACACGCGAGATTTCGGCGCCGTTCTCCAGCAGGATATGACCCGCTTCAGATGCCACTTGCAGCACCTCGGCAAAATCAGATGTTTCGTTCATTCTATTGTAGTAGTTAAGTGGAGCCCCAGCGGGACTTATGCATTAAACAAACGCTGCGGTGAGGGCGATGAGAGTGATGGCAGTGAGACCCATGATGAGCGTCATCAGCGTCATGGTGCGGTAGCCGTCACGGGCATTGATGCCGCCAAAGCCCATCACTACCCAGAAGTAACTGTCGTTGGCGTGCGACACGGTCATCGCCCCTGCGCCAATCGCCATGACCACCAGGGCCGCCGACAACGGCGTGGTGAAGCCCAACGCCGACATCATCGAACCCGCATCGCTGAACACACCCATGATGCTCGCTGTGGTGGTGATTGCCACGGTTGACGAGCCTTGCGCCGACTTGAGGATGGCAGCCACCAAGAAGGGGAAGACCACACCCAACACCGACAACGAGCCGCACAATTCCTTGACCACCTCAACAAACCCGCTAGCGACAATCACTTGCCCCAGCACACTGCCGGCGGCGGTGATGAAGATGATGGGACCAGCGGTCATGAGTGATTTTTGGGTGATGTCGCTGAACTGCCCCATCATGCGGCGTTTCACTAGCAATGGAATGCTGCACAACAATGCGATGATGAGTGCGATAGTGGGTTTGCCCAGGAAGGTGATCAAGGCTGCCCCGGCGCCCTCAAGTTTGAGCAACGACACTACACTGCCCAGGGCCATCAACACGACAGGCACGAGAATGGGCAGAAAGGCCCAGCCAGCACCCACTCTGGTGCCGTCCTCCTGCGAGCTGTCCTGAGTCGCCTCGACCTCAACGGGCTGGACACGGCGGGCGATGCGACCAGCAAAGAAGTAGGCTGGTACCAAACACAACAGCGAGAACACAGCCCCCAGCGCGATGACCAGCAGTAATTCGTTCTCCAGTCCCATGATGCCTGCCGCTGCCACAGGACCAGGAGTGGGCGGGATGAATACGTGCGAGGCAAACAGACCTGCCGCCAACGCCAATGCCAACGCCACAGGAGACTGGCCGGTGCGACGTGCCAGCGAACGACTGATGGGGCTGACCAACACAAAGCCGCTGTCGCAGAACACGGGAATCGACACGACCCATCCGATGAGCATCATTGCCAGACGCGGATGCCGGCGACCCACCAAGCGCTCGATGCCATGCGCCATGGCTACCGCCCCACCCGTGCGCTCGAGCACTGAGCCGATGAGTGTGCCAAAGATGATGACCAGCCCGATGCCGCCGCACACACTGGCGAAGCCCTTACCCAAGACGTTGGGGATGTCGGCAAGCGGCACGCCCAGCACCAGGGCGAGCAACAGCGACACACCCAGGATGGCGAGGAACGGATGCACCTTCAAGCGGGCGGTGGCAACGACCATCACGGCAATGGCGACAGCGAATATCAACAGGGTGACGATGGCGGTCATAACCAAGGGTATTTATTAATCACAGGCAAAGGTATCACGAATTTTTGAACTTGCGAAAATTATTCTATCAAGAATTTAAAGAATTAAAGAATTTTTTCGCGTTACGGCGGTTGCGGGCAATTAAACGAATAATATTGACGATTATTTATTTCAGTGTCAAGAAAAAGTGTTACCTTTGCAAATTCATTGCTAATTAACCTCTATATGAACAACCCAATCTCTGACCGAATTCAGGCACTGGCACCCAGTGCAACCCTGGCGATGTCGCAAAAGAGCGCCGAGCTCAAGGCTCAGGGCGTCGATGTGATTAACCTCTCGGTGGGCGAGCCCGACTTCTTCACGCCCGACCACATCAAGCAGGCTGCCAAGCAGGCCGTGGACGACAACTTCTCGTTCTATTCGCCCGTGCCTGGCTACCTCTCGCTGCGCAAGGCCATTAGTGACAAACTCAAAAACGAGAACGGACTGGACTACAGCCCCGAGCAGATTGTCGTGGGCAATGGTGCCAAGCACTCACTGTGCAATACCGTGATGGCACTGGTCAACCCCGGTGACGAAGTGATTATACCCACCCCGGCATGGGTGAGCTATGTGCAGATGGTGAACCTGGCTGGTGGCAAAAGCGTGCTCGTGCCCGCCACACTCGACCAGAACTTCAAGATCACGCCTGCCCAACTCGAGGCCGCCATCACCGACAAGACCCGACTCATCATCCTGTGCTCGCCCAGCAACCCCACGGGCAGCATCTACAGCCGCGACGAACTTCGCGCCTTGGCCGACGTGCTGGCCCGCCACGAGCAGGTGATGATTGTCGCCGACGAGATCTATGAGCACATCAACTATGTGGGTGGCCACGAGTCGTTCGCCCAGTTTGAGAACATCCGCGACCGCGTCGCCATCATCAACGGTGTGAGTAAGGCTTATGCGATGACCGGTTATCGCATCGGTTATGTCGCTGCTCCGTTGTGGCTCGCCAAGGCCGTGAACAAGTTGCAGGGCCAGTACACCAGTGGCGCGTCGAGCATCGCACAGAAGGCCGCCGAGGCCGCTTATACGGGTTCGCAGCAGTGCGTCGAGGACATGCGCGTGGCGTTTGAGCGTCGCCGCAACCTCATCGTGAGCCTGTTCCGCGAGATTCCGGGCGTGAACATCAATGTGCCCGACGGCGCGTTCTACCTCTTCCCCGAGGTCAGTTCGTTCTTTGGCAAGAAGGCCGGTGACACCGTCATCAACGACGCCAACGACCTGGCCATGTATCTGCTCAACGAGGCCCATGTCGCCACCGTGGCAGGTGACGCCTTCTGTTGCCCGGGCTACATCCGCCTGAGCTACGCCACCAGCGACGAGAACATCATCGAGGCCGCTGCCCGCATCAAGGCCGCCCTCGCCCGCCTCGCCTAAGAGAGGTCAGGGCGCTGCGCGCTTTCAAGGGCGCTTGACTAAGACATAAGGACAAAAGCTTGAACCTCGCGAGGTTGTCTACAGGAAACCCCACATTGTCCCGCATTTGCGGACCGTGTGGGGTTCCATATTGTTCCGCATCTTCAAGTTATGTGGAAATAACCGCCAAAAGGAACAAATCCGCTAGTTATACAATAAAAAATGCGCTATTTTTAGCGGAAACACAAAGAAAATCATAGAAATCCGCTGATTATAGGACATTTTTTGCTATATTTGCGGCGGATTTTAATTATAATAGTGTTGTTATGATAATAGGACGCGAAAAAGAACAACGAGAATTGCTGGGTCTACTTGAAAAAGAGGAGTCGCAGTTTTGTGCCGTCTATGGCCGTAGGCGCGTAGGAAAAACCTATCTCATCCGCGAGACTTTTAACTACCAGTTCTGTTTTCAGCACACAGGGGTCGCAAAGGGGACAATTCGCCAGCAACTGACGGCGTTCCGCAACTCCTTGGTAACTGCTGGCATGAAGTGCGCCATACCTAAAACCTGGATGGATGCCTTTGAGCTACTAAAAGAGCTCATCAATCATGCCCCTGCAGGCAAGAAGATTCTATTTATCGACGAGCTGCCATGGATGGATACCCCCAAGGGAAACCTTGTCGGTGCATTGGAGCACTTCTGGAACGGATGGGCTACGGCACGCCGAGAGAAGGACATTGTGCTCATCGTTTGTGGCAGTGCCACTTCGTGGATTAGCAAGAAACTGCTTAAGGATAAGGGCGGTCTACGCGGACGACTGACAAGCCGCATAAAACTCGTCCCATTTACACTCCGTGAGTGCGAACTCTTTGCCCAAAGTGCCAACTTGGCCTTTGGTAGAAAGGATGTATTGGAACTCTACATGATTCTAGGCGGCATTCCTTACTATTGGAGTTTTTTGAAGAAAGGATTCAGCGTTGCACAGAATATAGACCAACTCTTCTTTAGTGAGACGGCACAGCTGCGGGATGAGTTTGAGGCACTATATTCCATTCTGTTCAGACGTCCAGAAAACTACCTCAAGGTCATTGAATGTCTGAGTGACGGAAGGAAATCGGGTATGACTCGCGAAGACATACTCGCGATGAGCAAACTCTCTGACGGAGGCATGTTCTCAACGATACTGCTAGAACTGGAAGAATGTGGATTTATTCGACGCTTCGTTTCGACCGATACACCTGAGACTAATGCACTCTATCAGTTAATAGACAATTACACACTTTTCTATTACCTTTGCATCAAGAAGAATGCCTTCAGCGATGAGCATTATTGGTCAAATACTTTCACTTCAACATATCATAACACATGGAAAGGACACGCCTTTGAGCGCGTA
>JAEEVE010000117.1 GCA_016290765.1 Muribaculaceae bacterium | reverse complement strand
GCGCCAGTGTAGGTGGCATGATAGAATTCACCCGCCGGACGGTTGCCTTGTGGGCCTTGGTTTGCTACAGGTGCGGCAATCTTGACATATTTCATGCTCGAGGCATCGTTGGCCGTCTGGGCTGCGATGCACAATGCACATTGCATCATGCAAAACAGCATCAGTAATGTTGTAATGTTACGTTTCATCAAAAACAGTATTTTTAAAAAGTTGTTTTGGCTGTTGGACTGTCACTTTGAATCGTGCATTGCGCATTTTGTATCGACTGGGGGCTCCACACGTTGCGCCAGGGCACAGAGGGCGTATCGCCGTCAAACTCGAAGGGGAGCCATATGTAGCGTGACGAGATGAGGTCATGCTTGTTCCAGCGGTCGAACATCATGACATACTGGTCGGTGCCAACGACGGGAATGACAAAGGTGCTTTGGCCGTAGAAAGTCTTGTCGGCATCGTCGCCACGGCAGGGATTGCCTAGCGAGGTATATGGGCCCATGACATTGTCGGCAACGGCGAGGTCAGCCTCGTTTGGGTCCCAACCGGTGCAGCCCGAGGTGACAAGATAGTACTTGCCATGGCGCTTAAACAGGGCAGGGGCCTCGCGGAATTGGTTGAGAAAGTTGCGGGTGTAGATATGGGTGGGCTTGAGATAGTCGCTCGACAAGAGGGCAATGTGCAGCGTGGAGTTGTCCTCTGACGAGTAAATCAGATAAGCTTGGTTATCATCATCTTTAAATAAGGTCATGTCACGGCTGATTTGTTCGTTGGGGTGGATGGCTTCTAAGAAGCGAAATTTTCCTGTTGGCGAGTCGCTCACTGCCACTCCTGCCATTGCCTTGCCATAGTTGTGGTTGTCGATGTGCATCCACATCACAAATTTCCCAGTCGAATCGTTGTAGATCACCTTGGGGCGTTCGATAACCATCGTCGGATGAATGTCACTGCGGGTGTCGACAGTGTCGGGCTCGAGCACAATGCCCTCAAATGTCCAGTTGCACAGGTCACGCGACGAGTAACACGACACACCACCCGCTTCGGTGCGATAGCAGTCCCATCCTACGCCAGGCGAGCGATAGGTGAAGTCACTCTTGCACTCGCCATACCAGTAATACACTCCGTTATGATACATTACACCACCGCCATGGGCGTTGATGGGCCGAGACTGGGTGTCGAGCCATTCTAAACCAGGCAGGATGACACTATCGGCTTGTGCCACGGGCGGAGTGGCCAGTGCGAGCAGCACGGCTGCACATGCGGTGAATAGTTTGAGTTTCATTATTGTATATTTCTTAACTCTTATGTTGCTGTTAACTTATGGTTTGTCCATGCTGTCGGTTTGGCGGTCCTCTTCGCGTGCCTTGCGCTGCTGGCGTTCAAACTCCTTGGGTGTCATGCCAAACTGTTTTTGGAACAGCTTGATGAAGTAGGACGGTGAGTTGATGCCCACCATGTAGCATACCTCGCCCACACGATAACTGCCCTCGGCGATGAGCTCAGAAGCTTTTTTGAGACGCACCATCTTGATAAAGTCGGTGGGCGACGTATCGCTGATGGCCTTGATCTTGCGGTGAAGGCTCGAACGGCTCATGCACACGAGTTCGGCCAGCATCTCAACACCAAAGTTGGTGTCGTCGATGTTCTCCTCGATGATTTGCACAATCTTGTCCATGAGCTGTTCGTCGGCCTTGCTCATGCCCAGGGTCTGCGTTGGCACGAAGGGCTTGCGCATAAACGCGTCCATATTGCGGCGACGGTTCTCAAAGATGCTTGTGATTTGTGCAACAAGGTATTTATAGGAGAAAGGCTTCTCGATATAAGCATCGGCACCCATCTGCAGACCTTGTACCTTACTGTCGAGGTCGTTCTTTGCGGTGACGAGAATGACAGGGATGTGGCTAAGCTCGATGTTCTCTTTGATGTGGCGGCACAGTTCCAGACCGTCCATCTCGGGCATCATGATGTCGCTTAGCACGAGGTCGATATTCATGTTGGCCAGTACCTCCAATGCTTCCTTGCCATTGGTTGCCGTCTCTACACCATAGGTCATGCGCAGTTTGTCGGCAACAAATTTGAGCATCTGCTCGTTGTCCTCGACAAGGAGTATGACGGCCGATTGCAGTCGATCGGGCACAAGGTCGTCATCGTCGGTGAGCATGGGCTCGCCAGCAGGTTGGGCTATGTCCTGATCCTTGATCACTGGCATGGGCAGACGCAGGATAAATCGGTTAAGACCCTCGTGCTCAGTATAGGTGAGCGTGCCGTGCATCTGCTCACTCATCGACCGGGCCAAATAGAGGCCGATACCCGAACTTGATGGCGCATTGGCGTTCTTCTGCAGTTGATAGAAGGGGTCATATATCTTTTCGCGGGCATCTTCGGGAATGACAGGGCCGTCATTGTCGAGAATGACCTGGGCCTGATCATCGATGGTGCTTATATGAATGGTGATGTCTTGAACGCTATATTTTATAGCATTGGAGAACAGGTTGTTCAGCACCTTGATGAGTGCGTTGCGGTCGGCAAGAGCCATCACATCCTCTTCGGGCGAGGTCATGCGTAGCTGGCGACGCGAAGCCAGTGGCATAGCGGCAAACTTGTGAGTCCACTCGCGCAGCAATGCCGACAAGTTGACCGACACGGGATGCAAATCCATCTGGTTGCTGTCCATCTTGCGGAAGTCAAGCAGCTGATTGATGAGGTTCATCAGGTCGCTGGTGTTGCTGCGCATGGTGGTGAGATTGCGCTTAATCTCGGGGTCGGCGAGGTCCATGTCCTCGAGGTTCTCGAGAGGGCCGTTGATGAGGGTGAGTGGTGTGCGTATCTCGTGAGCGATGCTCGTAAAGAAATCTATCTTGTTCCGGTACAGCTCCTTCTCTTTCTCGGCCTCAAAAAGGCGTTGTGCTTCTTCGGCCTTTGATTGCTCACGTCGCTTATAGAGCGTGAAAACGCCCCAGATGGCACTCAACAGCGCCGTCAGATAGAACAAATAGGCCCAGATGGTCTTCCACCAGGGCGGAAGCACGATCAGTTCGATGGTTGCCTCCTGCTCGCACCACACGCCGTCGCTGTTACTGCCCTTGACATGGAATACATAGTGCCCTGGGCTCAGGTTGGCGTAAGAAACGCGTCGCTGCTCGTCGGTATACACCCAGTCCTTGTCCACGCCATCCATCTTGTAGGCATAGTGGTTAGCCGAGGGCATCACATAGCTTAGGGCAGCGAACTCAAATGCGATGCTCGACTGGTCGTGCCGCAGCGTGATGCGTTGCGTGGTGAGCAGGCTCTCGCGCAGCGGGGAATCCTCCTGGCCGACAAACACCTCAGCGTTGTTGATAAAGAAGCGAGTGATGTATACAGGTGGCGCATATTGGTTCTTGTTGTCGTGGTCGGGGTTGAACGAAACGAGTCCTTCGCTGCTGCCAAAGTAGAAGATGCCGCCTCGGGTGCTCAAAGCCGACTTGTAGCTGAACTGGTTGCCTGGCAAGCCGTGGCTGGTGGTGAACACTTGGCACTTGCCGGTCGACGGGTCGAGGCATACCAGGCCATTGTTGGTGCCGAACCACAGGTGACCATGTTTGTCTTCCAGTATCTTGTAGCCTGTGTCATCGGGCAGACCCTGTTCCAGGCTATAGGTGGTGAAGGTCTCATCGGCCTTGTTGAAGCGGCACACGCCGCCACGGTCGGTCGAGAACCACAACTCGCCGCGGCTAGTCTCGGTAATATTGCTCACCGAGTTGCTGCTCAGCGACTTGTTGTTTCCTTCCTGGTGCATATAGTGCTTGACCACGCCAGTCGATGGGGTGTAGCGGTACACGCCATTGCCCATGGTGATCACCCAGATGTTGTGGTCGCGGTCTTCCATGAGGTCAAAGATATAATTGTAACCAAACTGGTCCATGCGCTGGAAGGCCATTGACCCGCTGGGAGCCATATACACGCCCCAGCCGTTTCCCAGCCACGTGCGGCCCTGGCTGTCGTGGCAGATGGCATACAGGCTCGACTCGTTCAGCCCCAGAGCATCGCCTGAGTAATGCCGAACGCTGTAGCCCTTCTGCGAAACGATGTCGAGGGCGTCCTTGAAGAAGCCCACCCACACTTGGTCGCCAACGGCATCAAGCGCAAGCGTCTTCTCGCTCGTGAGGCGGCTGCCTATTTCTTTTCCTAGCACCTTGAAGGTGCCCTGCCGCGGGTCAAAAATGTTGACACCGGCATCCTCGGTCCCAATCCAGATGTTGCCCTGGCTATCCTCGACCATCTCGCGTACGCGCTTGCTCGAGATGGTGAAAGGCTTGGTTAACGGGACATAGCGCATGAAGTCCATGCCCTTCTGGGGCAGGTAGTTGACGCCGCCCAGATTGGTGCCAATCCAGATGCCGCCCTCACGGTCGCGATAGATGCGCCCAATCTGATTGTCGCTCAGCGAATAGACGCACATCGCGTCGTGCTCGATGTGTTGCAACGTACCCTGCCGCTCGTCGATGACATACACGCCACGCTGGGTTCCCACCCACAGCTGGTCGTCATAGCACTTGACGTCGCGGATGATGCTGTAGTGAACTTCGGGGGTGTTGAAGTCGCTCACCACGTTGCGGCGTTTGTCCAGGCGGCGCAGCTTGCCCTCGTGCACGCCCAGCACCAGTTCGTCGCCATAGTCACAGATGGCGTAGATGTTCTCGTGCAACAGGCTGCTGCCTTGTTGGTCGCCCAGATATTGCTCGAAACGGTTCACCCCCTTCTGGTACAAATACACGCCATTGCCGTTGGTGCCCACCCAAACGCGGCCTTCGCCATCAATGCACAGGCATTGCGGGCCGCCCGAGTCGGCATGACCTGGCTGGCCAAATGTATATAAAGCCAGCTTTTGATCCTTGCTGTAGCGGAACACGCCCTGGTTGGGGACAACAATCCAGGTGTTGCCGTCGGGGTCGCTGTTGATGGCAGCCACCCAGTCAATCATTTGGACATTGCCCTGAGCTCGGGCAGACACAAAGGTGAATCGCTCACTGCCGGGGTCAAGGATAAACACACCCTTATCGGTGCCCACCCACAGTCGTTGCTGTGTGTCCTCATAGAGCGATGAGATGTTGTTGTTGCGCATTCCCGCTTGCGGGTCAACGCAGTCAAATACCCTTATTGTATGCCCGTCATAACGGTTCAGGCGGTTGCGAGTGCCGAACCACATGAATCCACGGCTGTCTTGCAGAATGGCCTTAATGTCGGTCTGTGACAGGCCCTCATGCTTGCTGATGTTGCGGAAGTAGTATTTATAGGGGTAATTCTGTGCCTGAGAAGTGATGGTCAGGCACAGGACAATAGCCCATATGAGTCGTATTCGTGTCATTGTAGTGAGTCATGCGATTTTTGTACTGCAAAAGTACTACTTATTGTAAATATAGGTGTATCAAAAAATAGCAATATGGTAGAAAAATTCGCTAGCGATAGTGTGGATAAGCATTTTGCCGACCATTGTGTGATTTTTTTGTACCAATTTGATGAAGTCATGTCATTTTTGATCACTAATTTTGTAGTCACAAATTTTAAACGCCTTTCAACCCGATGAACATCCGACGAACGATATTATTTCTGATGGTTTCCATGTTGCTGGGGCTGACTCATGCAGTAGCACGGACAACTGTCACACTAGGCGGTGACTGGAGTTTTGCTCGTGGTGACCAGCCTGATCAGTGGCAACCAGTGGTGATACCCCACACCTGGAACGCCCAGGACGGCACAACAGCTGACTATTACCGTGGCCCAGCCACCTACCGCTGCCGTTTTGATGCGCCAGCGATTAGCCAGGGCAATCGCACTTTCATTCGATTTGAAGGCGTGAGCCAGGACGCCACCGTGTGGCTCAATGGCAAGCGTCTGGGTCGTCACCGTGGCGCGTTCACCGCCTTTTGCTTCGAGCTGACCGCGTTGCTCAAGCCCACAGGCAATGAGCTGCGCGTTGAGGTGACCAACGCCCCCGATAACGACATCATGCCGCTGGAGGGCGATTTTACGATCTTTGGTGGTATCTATCGCCCCGTTTCGCTGTGGGTTCTGCCCAAAGTTTGCTTTACTCCCCTGGACTATGCCTCGACAGGTGTTTATATCAGTCAGACGGCAGTGTCGCAGCAACATGCGCGGCTCGATATCAAGGCAAAGGTGGATGCTTGTGGCGAAACGATCTCGCCCAGCTTGCGCACCACGGTCTTTGACCCAGAGGGCAGGATGGTGGCGACAGGCGAAGAGAACCACGCAATGGTCAAGGGTGGCTTCGTAGAGTTCACCCAGGCTATTGACATTGACCACCCGCAGTTGTGGGATGGCCTTGATAATCCACAGCGCTATCGCTTTGTGTGCCAACTTGTTGCCGATGGCAAGGTGCTGGACGAGGTAGATGTCCAAATGGGATTACGATATTTCCATGTAGACCCCCACAAGGGCTTTTTCCTCAACGGCCGCTCTTATCCGCTGCATGGCGTGAACCGCCACCAAGACCGACAGGGCATGGGCTGGGCTATAACCGCACAGGAACACGATCAGGACATGGCGATGATTCAGGAAATTGGCGCCAACTGCATCCGGCTAGCGCATTATCCGCATTCGGGCTACTTCTATGACCTGTGCGACCGCGCGGGCATGATGGTTTGGGCCGAAATACCCTATATCGGGCGAGGCACGCGCACGGCGGCATTTGATGCCAATGCCATGCAGCAACTCACCGAACTTATTAGGCAGAATTACAACCACGAGAGCATCTTCTGCTGGAGCCTATTCAACGAATTAGGTGGACCCGACAAGCCGCACGAACTTGTTGAATTGCTTAACGACCTGGCTCATAGCGAAGACCCCACACGCCTCACGGTGGCGGCAGCCAACAACGACGGGCGCCCCGAGAACGACATGACCGACATCATGGCCTATAACACTTATCCTGGCTGGTACTGGTCGGGGCCTGACGCCATGCAGTGGGCGATTGATTGGAAGTACAACCCTGAGAGTGACCGCGCCATCGGCATCAGCGAGTATGGCGCAGGCGCGAGCATCCATCAGCACGACCAGCACATGACCCAAGCTCCCAAGACCGACGGACCCTATCACCCCGAGGAGTGGCAGGCCACGGTCCACGAGATAAACTATCGTGAGATTGCCAAGCGGCCCTATGTGTGGGGCTCGTTTGTGTGGAACATGTTCGACTTTGCCAGTGCTGGCCGTCACGAGGGCGACACCATGGGCATCAACGACAAGGGGCTGGTGACCTATGACCGCCAGATCCGCAAAGACGCGTTTTACTTCTATCAGGCCAACTGGTCGCGTCGTCCCATGGTGTATATCACTAGCCGTCGTCACACACGGCGCACCGAGGCAAAGACCGATATCAAGGTATATAGCAACTGCCACAAGGTCGATATCTTGCTCAACGGGCAGCTAATGAATGTGGAGAGCCGCGGAATGGGCATCTTTGTGGCGCGGGACGTGACCTTGCGACATGGCGAGAACCAGATTGTTGCCCGGGCGTTAGATCAGCGGCAGGCAGCGCCTCTCAGCGATCAATGCACTTGGACGCTAGAAAACTAATTGACTATGAGAAGAATCATCGTGATATTGTGCATTGTGCATTGTGCGCTGTGCATTGAAGCAAAGTCGCTAGTCGACTATGTCAACCCGCTGGTGGGCACGGCGCTCAAGGGCGAGGGCGGAACAGCGCCCTTTGTGGGAACGCCTCACGCTATGACCAAACTCATGCCGCAGACGCGTGAGAACAAGATGGGCACTATGGCCTACGTCTATGACGACCAGCACATCATGGGCATCATGGCGTCGCATCAACCCACCGTGTGGATGGGCGACTATGGCTATGTTTCGCTCATGCCGCAGCAGGGCGAGCAAGTGTTGACGTTGCCCGAACAGCGCCGTTTAGCTTATAGTCATGACAACGAGAAGGCTACACCTTATTATTATAGCGTGACGATGACCTCGCAGGAGCAGAAACCCCTCAGGGCCGAGGTGGCGGCGGCAAGCCGTGCCGCCCTCGTGCGATTCACCTTCGCCCAGAGTCAGAACTCGCGCATCGTCGTGCAAGGCATCAACCTCAATCCCGCCATGGCCGATTGGTGCAACGACTACGGGCCGCGACTGGAAAAGTTGAGGGGATGGGTAAAGGTTGACGCCGATCGCCAGGAAATTGTGGGCTATAACCCAGACCGCCAGTCGGCGCAGTTGGGCCCTGACTTGCCCAATTTCAAGGGGTATTTCGTGATACGTTTCAACAAGCCGTTCAAGCGATTTGGCACTTGGGACAACGACCAGTGCCATGATGGCCAGTGCGAGCTGCAAGATACCCGCATGGGGGCATATGTTGACTTTTACACCCGCGATGGCGAGCAGGTGCTGGTGCAGCTGGGCACCTCGTTCATCAGCCTGGACCAGGCACGCGCCAACATGGAGCAAGAATTACCTGGGTGGAACTTCAAGGCGCTGTGCAACAGTACAAAACGAGCCTGGGAGCGCAAACTCAAGCAACTGCAGGTATGCGGTGCCGACGACGAGAATA
>JAEEVE010000116.1 GCA_016290765.1 Muribaculaceae bacterium | reverse complement strand
CATCGACGACGCGGCCGGTGAGGCTTTCGACAAGTGCGCCAAGTCGATGGGCTTGCCCTATCCTGGTGGACCAGTCATCGATGCCCTGGCTCAGCAGGGCGATCCAGAGCGGTTCAAGTTTGCCAAGCCCCACATACCAGGCTACGACTATAGCTTCAGTGGGCTCAAGACCTCGTTCCTCTATACCTTGCGCGATGAACTGAAATTGAATCCCAATTTCATTGAGGAGAACAAAGCCGACCTCGCTGCCTCGCTGCAGAAGACCATCATCGACATCCTTATGGACAAGTTCGGCAAGGCCATCAAGGACACGGGCATCCGCACTATAGCCATAGGCGGTGGGGTGGCGGCAAACTCGGGAATGCGCCAGGCTGTGCAGACCTATGCCGAACGTCGCCGGCTCAAGGCATTTATCCCCCCTCGCTTATTTACTACTGACAATGCTGCTATGATAGCCATCGCTGGCTACTTCAAATATCAGCGCAAGGAGTACTGTGACATCACAGCACCACCTTTTGCCAGAGTTGTGATTTGATTGTTAGATATGAACTATTCTATCATTGTTGTTGGCGATGAGATACTCATCGGCCAAGTACAAGACACCAACTCGGGCTTCATCGCCCGCCAATTGACCCCCTTCGGCTGGCAGGCAGTATCAATTCGCACTGTCGCCGACGATGGGCAAGCCATCTTCGATGCCATCGATGAGGGCTTTGCCCATAGCGATGTCATACTCATGACAGGTGGACTGGGTCCCACCAAGGATGACATAACCAAGCCCACGCTATGCCGCTATTTTGGTGGCGAACTGGTTCACGATGAGGCCACTGCTAGAAATGTTGAGCAGATTGTGGCTGGCCGCCATTTGAAGCTGAACGACTATACCCGGGCGCAAGCCATGGTCCCGTCGTCGTGCCGCGTCATCCAGAACCAGTGTGGTACAGCTCCATTGATGTGGTTTGAACGCGATGGCAAGGTACTGGTAAGTATGCCAGGCGTGCCTTACGAGACCGAGACGATGCTAGTTCGTGAAGTGATACCCCAACTTATGGAGCATTTCCATCACGATGTGGACATCGAGTTCCGCCACCTGATGGTGACAGGCATCATTGAGAGTGCATTGGCGATGACCCTCGACGAGTGGGAACGCCGCTTGCCACAGGGCATTCACCTGGCATATCTGCCACAGCCTGGCATCATCCACTTGCGTCTCACGGGCCAAGCGGCCGACAAGCAGTGGCTCACAAGTGAGATGGACCGCTTGGTTGCCGAACTGCATCAAATTCTAGGCGCTCACATCGTTTGTGATGAGGACTTGCCATTGGCAGGTATCATTGGCAACATCCTGAGGCATAGAGGGCTGACAATGTCCACTGCCGAGAGCTGCACGGGCGGAAACATAGCACACGAAATCACTGCTATTGCTGGCAGCAGTGACTACTTTGTGGGTGGTGTAGTTTCTTATCACCGCGATGTCAAGGAAAAACAGTTGGGAGTCTCGGCCAGCGACATCGACACCTATGGCGTGGTCAGTAAAACCGTTGCCGAGCAGATGGCAACGGGTGTATGCCGACTTTTAGGTACCGACTGTGCAGTGGCCACAACGGGTGTAGCGGGCCCAGGTGGAGGCACACCCGACACCCCTGTGGGTACCGTATGGATGGCTGCACGTTGCGGTGACCGCATGGTCTCGCAGTGCAAACACATCCCGGGTCACCGCCAGCGTGTCATCGCCCGTGCCACCAACGACGCCCTCCTGTTGCTGCTTTCAATTCTCCAATAACTCTTAACTCTCAACTCTTAACTAATACATAATGCTCACTAAGACCCTACGCCTCATCTTTGGCATATTCATGATCATCATTTATCTTGGTATGTCCTATCTGCTCATTGTCAATTTCTTTGACTGGAGCACAACCACCACGTGGAACATCGTCCGTTATGGCATGGCCGCCATCTTTGGAGCCTATGGCATTTATCGTGCTTATCGCCAAGTAACCGGAATAGATTACTATCGCAACAAACGCCTTGAAAATAACGAGTCATGAATCGTTTTGTCCTTCTCGTGGTGATGCTGTGCGGACTCTTCATCACGGCATCAGCACAACAACGTCTCTCGGCGCCAAGCCGCGCAGCACTGCAACATCTGAATGCTGAAAAAACGGTACAGGCCTTTATCACGCACGATGACTCATCGTGTCTTGAAGGTCTGCAAGTTAATGTGCGCTATGGTGACGTAGCGTTGGTGTCTCTGCCCGCTCGACAACTGCAACAGGTGGCGGCGCGACGTGGCGTACGACAGTTGGCGCTGGCGAGCCGACTGCACATTGACACCGACTCGGCTCGTTCGGCAACCATGACCGATGCAGTGCATCAAGGCACTGGGCTTGATCAAGCCTATAATGGCAATGGAGTAGTGTTAGGTGTGATCGATACAGGCATCGACTTCAACCACTTGGCGTTCCGTGACAGTGAGGGGATTCGTCGCATCGAGCGAGTTTATTGTCCTACAATGACTGACGGCCACAAAGTCGTAATTGCTGGAGACACGTTGCCTGGGTCGCAGTTTGTCAATGAAGAAGAAATTAGCAACCTCACCACCGATGACCCATCGATGACCCATGGCACCCACACGCTGGGTATCGCTGGTGGAACGCGCGTTGGGCCCTATAGCGGCATGGCTCCAGGTGCCAGACTGGTTGCAGTTGCTATCCCCTATGCCGAGTTGACCGATGCGATGCTGGTGCTAGGTGCACGCTATATCGCCGACTATGCCAAGCAATTAGGACTGCCTTGTGTCATTAGTATCAGTATTGGCGATCATCTAGGTCCTCACGATGGGACCAGTCCCACTGCTCGTGCTTTTGATGAGATTGCACAACAAGGCGTGATAATTGTGCAAAGTGCTGGCAACGAAGCAAATAAGCTAGTACACCTACACAAAGATTTTAATCCATCGCAAGGCAATACGGGCACGTGGGTAACCACCGTAATGCGCACCAACAGCAACAAGGCGCAGGCCGAAGTCGATGCTTGGAGTAGCGATGCTACACCTTTCTCACTCGAGTTGCAGCTCTATGACACACGCAATGCTGCGACGCGTTTCACATTGCCGCCTGTAACCAGCGACACAGTCTTCGTTCTGGACAATGACCCTGACATGAGCCAATATGCCACGGGCACGATCGATGTGCGTTGTGGAGTTGACTCCATTAATGGACGCTTCCATATCTACTCGGTTTTTGACACACGTATGACCGAGAATCGCGACTTTTGGGTGCACACCTACCGTTGTGACACCATCGTATCAATGGATGCCTGGAATGCGGATGGGCGTAGCCGGTTTGAGCAGATGGGACGTTATGACTGGAAGGCGGGTGATGGTAATTATAGCATCAACGATATTGCCACTGGACATAACACTATCTCAGTGGGCAGCTACGCGGCGCGGTCTTGGTATCAGACTGTTGACAGTGTAGTGATGTCCAGCGGTAACACCTTGGGCGAAATTGCAGCCTCATCAAGCTATGGAATCCTGCCAGATGGGCGTTCATTGCCAATTGTGGCTGCACCAGGCGTGGCGGTCATCTCATCGGTGAGCAACTTTTACACTTCGCTATCCACATGGTGTTTCGAACAGGCCGACACCGAAGGTGAGGTCCATCGCTGGTCCAATATGTCGGGCACTTCAATGTCAGCACCATGCGCTGCTGGCATCATTGCCCTATGGATGCAGGCTTGCCCTACACTCACACCATCTCAGGTGCGGGACATTATTGCGCAAACCTCGGTGAGCGACGCATTCACGGCGCAGGATCCTGTCAGATGGGGTGCCGGCAAAATCAACGCCCTGGAGGGCATCAAAATGGCATTGGCAATGAATGAACTGCCCGTCAAACCTGGGGATGTGAATGGTGACGGCACTGTCGACATCGCAGATGTGAATGCGGTGATTAATATGATGTTAGGCAAGACTCCAAGTGCATCAGCAGGCGATGTGACAAATGACGGCCACGTCGACATCAGTGACGTCAATATCGTTATCAACATTATGTTAGGGAAATAGAGGTCTTACTTGCTCAACACCGTGATGTCTGTGTCGTATTTGAGCCCAAAGATAAATGCGTCAAACTGATCGAGTGTGAGCAACTGGAGTGTCTCGCGAACGCTTGTGTGAATATCATGGTTCATGGCACGGTTGCGCAGCACATTCATCCAGTAGGCATTGGTGGCGATGTCCTCGTCATGACGGCGTAGCATCATCTGCTTGACCTTGTCGAAGAGTTGTTCTGAAATACCGCGGTCCCGGATAAGTGCCAAGGCATTGATGGCTGCGTCAATCGCCTGTTGGGTATCCTGTGGCTTGCAAGCAAACTGATATAGCAGCATCCATCGCGGCTCGGTGCGAAGTAACTGGGCCGAAGCGTTCACGCCGTAGGACAACTGGTGCTCTTCGCGCAATACGGCATTGAGTGCTATCTCAGCAACATGTCCGTAGAATTGCATCATGACCTCGTTGGTCATTGAATTCTCCAACAATCCTGATTGGGTTACATTTACCTGTGCGCGTTCGGCAGATGCTGCCTGGACTCTGATATCACGCACTCCCTGCAACAAGCGCATGGGATGACTGGACTTGAAGGGCCCTTTCGTGTTATCGACAGGCAACGAGGCGATATATCGCTGTGCCAGTGTTGTCATGGTATCGACATCAAAATCACCTACAAATATGAATGTGTACTGGTCGGGTCGAGCAACATACTGGTGATAGAGCTGCAAGAGTTGACTGTAGTCAATAGCATTGAGTTGAGCCTCGCTAAGCGGCAACGCGAGGGGGTGATGCCCATAGTGCCCAATGGAAATCGAGTCGGCTAACTGTGCTTCAGGATTGTCTTTACGTTGTTGTAGTTGTGCTCGCATTCGTGCCATCAATGCTTGATAAGCTTCGTGGTCGGGCGTGATATCGGTGAAATAGAGGTAGATAGCCTGCATCAATGTCTCAAGGTCGGTCGTAGCACATCCACCCAGCAGGTCGTGGTGGTCATCGCTCAGAGCAAACGAGATGGCCAACTGCTTATCGGCTAGCATAGCGCGTAGTTCGTCCTGGGTGAAACCGCCCAGTCGGCTATCTTCGATGGCGGCCTCCAGCATCTTGATTTGTGGTGCCAGGGTAGAGTCAACGGCCCACTGCCCGCCCTGGGCAATGGCGTCAAACATGATCTCGTTGGATTTGAGTTTGCTGGGACGTAGCACCACTCTTGCTCCATTGCTGAGTAGTAGGGTGGTGGCCTGGAACTCGTCGTCTTGCTCGAACGACACGATGGAACCAGATTGTGGTTGTGACAGC
Organism: Muribaculaceae bacterium; assembly: GCA_016290765.1. Classification (GTDB taxonomy): domain Bacteria; phylum Bacteroidota; class Bacteroidia; order Bacteroidales; family Muribaculaceae; genus Sodaliphilus. The sequence continues at coordinate 3,204 of JAEEVE010000116.1, read as the reverse complement.
ATGAGCGTGCGCTGGTCGATTGTCGTTGTCTCTAACTTGTCTACATTGCCTGTGAGGATGGTGTGGAACGAAGCCTGCAGCTGTGCCTCGGTGGGATATTGCTCATTGTCGCGCCCGGCGATCAGAAGGCACGCATTGTCGGTGCTTACCCATTGACGGGCATAGGCATTGATGTCGGCCAAGGTGAGGCTGTCGATAACGGGGAGTGAGAGTTCCACCTCTTGTGTCACGCCAGGGATGTAACTGCCCTTGAAATAATGGTCGATATACTCGCTTGCATAGTCGGCCGACTCGTGTTGCTCGACTTGCAGGGCATACTGCCGCATGTTAGCCGAGAGTGTGGCACGAGCTTGGGTCAGCTCACTCTCGCTGAATCCGTGCAGTGCCATGCGACGTGCCTCGGTGAGCAATAGCTCGACGGCGTCAAGCACCCGGCCGGGTTTGGCAATGGCGGTCATGGCCAGTGCGTCCTTGCTGCGAGTGGCGATGTAGTGTGTATCGTTGGCTTGTGCCATCTGCCAGGGTGACTGTGCTTGGCGAGTGCATTTGTCAAGTCTCTGACCGAGCATATACAACGCCAGCTGTTTCTTCATGTTCAGTTCTAGGTAGCGATGCGTGTTATGTTCCGATACGGGCAAGTCATCGTGCTTGAAATAGAGATTCACCATCGTTGCATCAGCCTCGGCATCGGTGTAGGTGACGGTATGCAGGCCAGCGTGGTCGGGTAGGGTAAGGTCGATGGTGGGGGAGGGCTCCACAGGTATGGGCATGACGCCAAAGATGCGCTTCACCTTGCGCTCGATGAGAGCCGCGTCGATGTCGCCCACAATCACCAGTGCCTGGCGGTCGGGGCGATACCAGCGGTGATAGAACTCGCGTAGCTGCTGGGTGGTGGCGCTGGCAACCACTTGAGGCAACCCTATGGGGATGCGGTTGGCATAACGGCTGCCTTGCATCAGCACGGGCAACGCATGCTCCTGCAATCGTAGTTGGAAACTGCTGTTGCTGGTGCGCTCTTCTTGGATAATGGCACGCTCCTTATCGATTTGGTCCTCATCGAGCAATAGGTTGCACGACAGGTCGCGCAGGATATAAAGTACCGAGTCAATCATCGTTTGCCGCAGGGTAGGGACGTTGGTGATGTAGTACTGTGTGTCGTCATAACTCGTGGTGGCATTGACATCGGTGCCAAATGCCAAGCCGTTCTGAGTCAAGTAGCCATACAGCTCGCGATCTGAAAAATTCTTGGTTCCAGTGAATGCCATGTGTTCCAGGAAATGCGCCAGTCCTCGCTCGTTTTCCTCTTCCATCGCCGATCCCACCTTGTGAACCAACCAGAAGTCAGCTCTGTTGGCTGGCGTATGGTTGTGGCGGATATAATAGGTCAGCCCATTGGGCAATGTGCCGTGGTGCAGCTGTGGGTCAATGGGCAGTTGTTGTGCTTGTGCCGAGCAACTAAGCCACTGTGCTGCCAACAGCAGTATGGTTAGGGTGAGTGTGCTGAAGAAAGTGTGTCGCATGAGAATGTGGTGTGGATGTCGCGGTGGAGGATGCCACTGCGCGTCAGTTGGGGTCGATGATGCCGTTCATCATGGCGTAGAAGGTGAGTCCCGAGACGCTCTTGATGCCCAGTTTGGCGGTGATGTTCTTGCGGTGGGTAAGTACGGTGTTGATGCTGATGCTGAGTGTGTCAGCAATCTGCTTGTTGATCATGCCGCTTGCCACGAGTCGCAGCACGTCGGCTTCGCGTTGCGACAGCAAATTGGCACTAGTTCCCTGGTCTTTCTCGCCCAAAAAAGGTGAAAGAGCGGCGACAATCCGCTCGGAGCCTTGCAGGGTGTCGACAATGTTGATGTCGCCATCGCCTTGTGCCGGCTTGTCGACAAGGACGAGTGTGCGGGCCTTGCGGGGCAAGAATGTGCGCAGGTTCTCGACAAAGTGCTGAGCGTCGGTCACAACGAGGTCGATGCAGTGGGCTGGCAGTTGCTGCAGTTGGTCAACATCCTGCAGCACAAGCGCATTGATGCCAAAGGTGTCGTCAATGAAACGCCGCAGCCCAGCAGCCTCCATGGCATTGTGCAAGATGATGACAACTTGTTGTAACATATCAGTGGTTGATCAAAACGTGGAACATGGGTCGGAGCAGGCGGTTGCGGATGCGGTTGTTCTGGGTCAAGTCGTTCTTGAGGCTGGTTATTGCCATCAACACCGCCAACGCCAAGTTGGTGTCGTACTTGCCCGAGAGGTGAATGACCATCATGCTGATGAGGTCGTTTAGCTTGTCCTCAACCGTGTCGACATCGCAGTCATCCGTGCGGATGGTTGCCTCGATGGTGTCACTGGCACGAGCCTCGGCCTGGAGGATGGCAGGGAACCAATGGTTGCGGTCGTCGGTAATGCGGTCTAGCAGTTGCTGCTTCACCTCCATGAAGAATTTGAGCATGAGTCCCAGGTTGTTGTTGCCTGGGTCGCTCTTGCTGATGAGAAAGTGGAAGTGCCGCTCGATATTAGGAATCTGGAAATGGACGTAGTAGTTATTGGTCTGCTCGAGATAGTCGACGATGGTAGAGGCCTTGAACGAGGCATGGATGCGCTCGGGGAAGTAGGTCTCGTGCAGAAAGGTGTTGAGGATGGTTGTCAAGAAATCTTTGTCAATACCTAGGTTGTCGCAGGCGCGAGCTACCGTGAGGTCGCCCAGTCCCAGATAGATGCCAAAACGGTTGAGCACGGTCAGCGCCGCAGGTTCGGCAATTACTATATCACTGAGTTTGGTGTCGTGGTGAATGAGGGGTAGATTGTTCATGTTATGCTCTAGGCTTATTGATGAAAATATGAGTGGGCGTGATGATGCAGTCCAGCGGACGGTCGTGAGGCTCACAAGGTATCTCGTCGAGCAGTTGGCAGTCATGGCACACACCGATAGTGTAGAGGTCGCCGCTTGAGAGCAGGCGGTCATAAAAACCTTTGCCTCGGCCCATGCGGTTGCAGTGGCGGTCAAAGGCCACACCGGGAACGATGACCGCATCGAGAATTGCGGGATCAACGGCATCGCCAACGGGTTCGGAGATGCGAAATGCGTTGTCGTCGCTCAGGCTCTCGGGACCAATATAGGGCACCACCTCGATGTCATCGCCCTTGACGCGGGGCAAGTAAATCTTGAATAATCCATCTGCCGCCCATTGCTCGACTGTGGCGTGTGTGGGC
>JAEEVE010000115.1 GCA_016290765.1 Muribaculaceae bacterium | reverse complement strand
TAAGCCATCGCGGCTCATTATGGCTGCCGAGGCACCTGTAAGCAGTAAGGACGTAACCCAGGTGATGACCGATGGTATTCCAGAGCTACAACCTAAGATTCCTGTCGAGATTGACACCACGCAGCAGGCCGAGGTCACCAAGCAACAAATCTGGGAGAGGAAACTGCTAGATTTCTCGATGCGAAACAACCTGCTGAACATGCGCATTGGAAAACGCGTGTTGCCATTCATCTCATTCGCCATCAACGAACTTGAAGACCATGTCAACAATGGTGAAGATTACGATATCTTGCCATCACCCTCGGAGCAACGCCTCATGCCCGACGAAAATGGCATCTATGACTCGGCGCGGTTTCGTGATGAATGGCAGGAATTGGTAGTTAACGACCTCAAGCAACACCGACTCCGCACCTATCTTAACGAGACCGAAATGGTCAATGTGCTCAAGTTTATCCACCGAACTTCACGCATCGCCATTGAAGAGAATGGCGCCAATTCGCTCTTCTTGGCATTGGGCATTCTCAAGTGGTATGAAACCGATCGGAGCATCAAACCGCGATATGCGCCCATTCTGATGATTCCCGTCGACTTGATTAGACACGGAGCCAATCGATATGTCATCCGTTCACGTGACGAGGATACCATCATCAATGTCACACTTGTCGAGATGGTCAAACAGCAGTTCCAACTCTCCATACCAGGTGTGGAGCCTTTACCCACCGATCACAGTGGGGTGGATGTGCTGCAGGTGTTGGCATCCATCAGGTCGGCTATCATGAATCGGCCCAGATGGGATGTTCTCGATGAAGCTGTGCTGGGATTGTTCTCGTTCAGCAAGTTTGTCATGTGGAACGATATTCACCACCATGCCAATATCCTTGCCAAACACCCTGTGATACAAGCCCTGGCAAGTAACCAGGCGTTGCGCTTGGCACATGAGGGAGAGGAAGATATCGATGCTCGCGTGCTTGATGAGGAAACCTCGCCAGCTGACTTTGCCATACCTGTTGATGTAGACTCATCACAGTTTGAGGCAATCGTTGAGTCGGGTAGGGGGCACAGCTTTGTCTTGCATGGGCCTCCGGGAACAGGCAAGTCACAGACGATTACCAACATGATTGCCAATGCTTTGTTCCAGGGCAAGCGTGTGCTGTTCGTCGCTGAGAAAATGGCAGCACTTGAAGTAGTGCAGAAGCGACTTAAAGCCATTGGCATTGACCCATTCTGCTTGGAACTGCACAGCAACAAGGCAACCAAGTCGCATGTGTTGCAACAGCTAAGCAACGCGCTGAACACCATCGACCGTTTCACACTGCGTGAGTTCATGGATATTGCCCAGAAGCTGGGCAAGGAACGCGAGGTATTGGCTCAATATGTTCGCGAACTGCATACCAAGCAACCCTCGGGATTGTCACTATATCAATGCCTCAGTTTTTATCTAGCCATGGAGGGTGATGAGTTGGCATCTGAAAAGATGGATCACAAGCTGTTGACTGTTGATGTAATCGAACATATCGAGCAACTCATTCGGTCTACAAGCACCGTGACCCAGCTTACTGGCGTACCCGCCAACAACCCTCTGTATGGACTGGTTATCGACAAATCCGATCCCGACAACCTGACACGTGTTATCACTCTGCTGAATCAACTGGAACAGAATATGGTGCAACTTAATGTTGACGCTGAACAGATTAACCAACTCATGGGAGTGGATCTGGGACACAAACCATCTTCTTTCCAAGCGTTGTCGCAGTTGTGTCACTGGCTTGGTGACATCAAATACTTGACACCAGGCATGATAGATACTGCCGCTTCACAACACGATCAATGGCAGGCTATGTTGGACATGGGCGATGATCGCAAGCTGAAGAAGCAGGTAATGCAATCGATGTTTCTGCCATCGGCAGCCTCACTCAATGCGACAGAACTGTTGGCCCAGTGGAGCGACATTAACCAACAGTGGTGGCTAATCAAACAATTCAAACGATGGCAGTTCACTAAAAAGCTCAAACCGTATCTTGTCGTTCAGCAAGACCCTGACATTGACCAGTTACTGCAAGTGCTCCTAGATTTCCAGCAAGCTGATGCGCGCTGTGATGCCAACTGGCAGAACCGTCTGAATACTTGTCTCGGATACAATATTAATAAGGACAATACCGACTGGCAACAGCTCAAAGGTCTATATGCCGATGCCGAACGTCTGCTGAAACGCATTGCTGAGGGATTTAAGCCACGACAGCGAGACATGATAATCACACAGCTCAAGCAGGTTACAGCATTCAATCCACGCATCATTGCCGAGCATGCTGCGCTGTGGAGTAAGACGGCTAAGGATTATTCTGCACTGCAGCAGACTCAAGTGAGAATGAGTGGATGTTGTGCGTTTGAAGATCCCGACAATGAGCACATCGGCGAGCTTGCAAGCGCAATGGCACCATCGGTCAAGAACAAGGGCCGCGACTGGAAACTATGGACTGATCGTGCGGCCGAATTACGTCCCTATAAGGTGGATGAGGTGCTTACTGCGCTAGCGGTAGGTGAGGATGCCGATCAGGTAGCAAATGCTTGGAAAAAGGGCGTTTACCACAAGATGATTACAGATGTACTTGCCGAAAATGAGCTGCTTGCATCGTTCTCGGGTCCCGTATTTGAGGAAACCATCAAGCGCTTCAAGCAACTGGATCATCAATTCCAAGTATTGACTAAGAAACAGCTGTATAACCAGTTGGCAAGAAGACTGCGCGAGTACTCGGCCAATCCGTCGGTTTATCCACTGATTGGATATTTGCGACGCAATATTGCCAATCGCGGACGAGGACAGAGTGTGCGCAACATCATGGACCATCTTTCTCCCATACTGCCCAACCTGTGTCCTTGTATGCTTATGAGCCCCATTTCGGTTGCGCAGTACCTCGATCTGAATCAGCCACCATTTGACATGGTGATTTTTGATGAGGCGTCGCAGATGCCTACCAGTGAGGCAGTGGGAGCCATTGCTCGAGGTAGGTCGCTCATCGTTGTTGGAGACCCGAAGCAAATGCCGCCAACCAACTTCTTTAATGTTAATCAGGTAGATGAGTCGGAGGCTGTTATAGACGACCTGGATAGCGTGCTCGATGACGCCATCGCCCTCGACTTTCCCTCGCGTCACCTCAGATGGCACTATCGAAGCCGCCATGAGAGCTTGATTGCATTTAGTAATTCGCAATATTACGACGGGCGACTCATCACATTCCCCAGTGTAGATGACCGCAACACAAAGGTTACCTTTATTCACGTGCAGGGCGTCTATGACTACGGCCGTTCGCGCAGCAATTCCGCCGAGGCACAGGCGATTGTTGCCGAGGTGATGCGGCGACTGGGTGATAAAGAACTGCGCAAGTTCAGTATGGGAATTGTCGCGTTCAGCATTTCTCAACAAAACATGATTGAGGACCTCTTGTTGGATGCCTTTGCGGCAAATCCCGAGCTTGAAGCGTATGCAACCGACTGCGAGGAGCCACTCTTCATCAAGAATCTGGAAAATGTTCAAGGCGATGAGCGGGATGTGATTATGTTCTCAATTGGTTATGGTCCCGATGCACGCGGTAAAGTGTCGATGAACTTCGGACCATTGAACAATAGTGGTGGTGAACGCCGACTCAATGTGGCAGTGTCGCGTGCACGCTACGAGATGATGGTCTTCTCGACATTGCAGCCCGAACAGATTGACCTAAACCGGTCGAAGTCACTGGGCGTCCAGGGTCTGAAACAATTTTTGGAGTTTGCACGCGATGGCCGTACTAGTTACCAGATTAGTACCCAGCAACCCGAGGTGAATGTGATGGCTGAGCAGCTGGCTCAAGTATTGACCGATAAGGGTTATCAGGTGACTATGACAGTAGGACGCTCAAAGTTTAAGATTGACTTGGCGGTTATCGATCCAGATGACCCGAGCAAATACTTGCTGGGAATTCTTTGCGATGGTAAGGGATATAGCGACACCAAGACTGTTCGTGACCGTGAGGTGTGCCAGCCAGCAGTTTTGTCTGCCTTGGGGTGGAATTTAGTTCGCATCTGGATAGTCGACTGGTACTTCAACCGCGATCGTGTCGTCCAGCAAGTGGTGGAGGCCCTGCAACAAATTGAGCAGAGAAAGGAAAGAGCGACAAAAGATGAGCAAGAAATAGTGCTTGCGCCCAGCGAGGAACCTGGTCAAGAAGATGAATCATCACAAGATTCATCAGCCCATATCGTTACTGGACAACCCGTCAAGATGGCATCTGACAGTGAGCATAACGAGAAACCCAACGATTTGCCCCCTGTAGAGGCAGAGGTAGAGGCAGAGGAAGAGGAAGAAGACGAGGAAGAGGACGAGCCTGAAGTTTGCACATCAGTCAATCCTGGGAAAGTGCCATACACGATGGCCCAGATTGCCCCTATAGAAAAGGGCGGCATCACCACATTGGTCACCAGTCCAACGTTGACTCTGTCGCAGATGAAAAAGATATTGGCCGCCGAGCAGCCCATCACATTCCATTATGCCTGCACGCGAATGTGTCGTATATGGAGCGTGCGCAAGATCAATGACCGTGTCAAGAGATATGTCACCTGGCTCCTCAAGCAAACCGCAGCGCAAGATCCTAGCGGCACACGCGAGGTGCCTTATTACTGGGGCGAACTAAATGCCCGTGAGGGTTATTGCAATTACCGTATCAAGAGCGGGCGAGGATGGGAAGACATACCACTGGTTGAAATCAAGAACGCAATCATCGAGCAACTAGAGCAACGGGGCGAAATGAGCGAAGACGCGCTCATTCAAATGATCACACAACTCTTTGGCATCGACAAGTGTGTAATCTCGTTCCGTGAGCAAGTGGCACAGGCTATCCAGAGCCTGGCACAGAGCAAAGTGGTGTTTACTGGCGATAGTAACTGCCGCCTTAACATGAAGAAACGCAATCGATACAACTGTTAAGGTAATAAAAAATAACACGCAAAATTTGGGCGGGCGACGAATTTGGTGTAATTTTGCAGCTCAATTTTGCAAAAACAAATATTTTAACATAGATTGCACTACTGAAATGAACGTAAACTTTGAGAAAATCGACCAAGTGAACGGTGTTCTTACCGTTGCTTTCGTTGAGGATGACTACAAGAATGAGGTTAAAAAGCAACTGAACAAGCTGGGGCAACGTCCTATCAAGGGTTTCCGACCGGGTCATGTGCCTGCTGCATTGTTGCAAAGAATGTACGGCGCCCAGGTTAAAGCCGAAGTGGTTGACCATATGCTTAACCGAACTGTTTCTGATTATATCATCAACAACCACATTGCCATCTTGGGAGAGCCCATGATTGCCAACGACTCGGCTATTGACATCGATAAGGACAAGGATTTTGAGTTCAAGTTTGACATTGGTGTTGCTCCAGAGTTTGACCTCACGATCGACAATAACATCACTATACCTTATTATAATATAGAGGTAACTGACGACATGGTGCAAAAGCACAACGAGGGTTACCGCAAGCGCTTTGGCAAGCAAGTGCCTGGCGAAGAGGCTGCTGTCGATTCACTGTTGCGCGGCTCGCTCGTTGAGCTTGATGAGAACGGTGAGGAGAAAGCCGAGGGCATCAAGACCGAGCGCACCATCATCATGCCTCAGTATCTCCATGACGAGGAGCAGAAGCAGAAGTTCATCGGAGCCAAGGTGGGACAGGAGATTGTCTTCAATCCCAATACTGCCAATGGTGGCAACGCCAACGAGATTGCATCGATGCTCAATGTTGACAAGGAGGGAGCTGATGCCATCACTGCCGACTTCAAGATGACCATCAACGAGATTATGGTTAACCAAGAGGCTGAGATGGATCAGGAGTTCTTTGACAATGTTCTGGGCAAGGGCGAGGCTACAAACGAAGAGGAGTATTTCGCCAAACTCAAGGAGAGCATCCGCCACCAGATGACTGCCGATAGCAATTACCGTTTCACCATTGATGCCGAGGACAAGTTGCGTAGTATGGTGGGCGAGCTGCAGTTGCCCGATGAGTTCCTCAAGCGATTCCTGCTTGCACGAAGCAAGGAGAATACTCCCGAAAAGATTGACGAGGAGTTCCCCACTGCAAAGAAACAGCTTGAATGGCAACTCATCAAGGACAAGGCTGCTCAGTCGCTGCAGGTCAAGGTTGATGACAGCGATCGTAAGCGTCTGGCTAAGCTCATGGCTGCACAGCAGTTCGCGCAGTATGGCATGACCAACCTGCCCGACGATGTTGTCGATAACTACGCACAGAAGCTGTTGGACGATGAGCGTTATCAGGATCAAATCAATGACCGTGCCTTTGACGACAAGTTCTTTGCAGCACTCAAGCAAACGGTTACACTCGATGAGAAAACCGTATCGCTGGACGATTTCAACAAACTTTTCGAGGCAAAGTAAGTCGAGAAATTGACCAAAATACACCTTAAAAATGGGTCGAACATGTCGTTCGGCCCATTTTTTTTTGAAAAAAAGCAATTTTTTTTGTGGCGGTCAAAAAAAAGTAGTAACTTTGAAAAATGATTTTTAAGGAACCATTATTTTTATCAGTAATCTTATAATGAAAAACGACTTTCGCAATTTCGCAGTTCATCATCTGGGAATGAATGGACTAGCACTTGACCAGTACAGTGGTGACATCACCAGCAGCTATATTTCGCCCACCATCATGGAGGAGCGACAACTCAATGTGACACAGATGGATGTGTTTTCTCGACTGATGATGGACCGCATCATCTTCTTGGGGACACAGGTTGACGACTACACTGCCAACGTCATCCAGGCACAGCTCCTGTATCTCGATTCGGCCGACCCTGGAAAGGAAATTTCACTTTATATCAATTCGCCGGGCGGTTCGGTTTATGCAGGGCTTGGCATTTATGACACCATGCAGTTCATCCAGAGTGATGTGTCGACCATTTGCACAGGCATGGCAGCATCGATGGCTGCTGTTCTGCTTGTCGCTGGCGAGAAGGACAAACGCTTTGCACTCAAGCACTCACGCGTGATGATTCACCAGCCCATGGGTGGGATTCAAGGACAAGCAAGTGACATCGAAATCACTTCGCGCGAGATCATCAAACTCAAGCAAGAGCTTTACAACATCATCAGTGAGCACAGCGGCCAGCCCTATGATAAGGTCTATGCCGACAGTGATCGTGACTACTGGATGACTTCCCAGGAGGCGCTTGAGTATGGAATGATCGACAAGGTGCTTGTCCGTAGCAAATAATCTTGATCCTCAATGGCAAAAAAGAAAGATACTAACTATCGATGTGACTTCTGTGGGCGCAGCAGCGACGAGGTGCGGCTGATGCTTCCAGGACTCAATGGGTGCATATGTGACGAGTGTGCCGAGCATGCCAACGAGGTCGCAAAAGAATATTTACGTAGACTAGAGCATCTGGAAGTGGAGGAAATAGACATGGCCTCATTGCCCAAACCCAATGAAATCCATGCCTTCCTCGACCAGTATGTCATCGGGCAGGAAAGAGCTAAAAAATACCTTTCGGTTGCTGTCTACAACCACTACAAGCGATTGGCGCAAAAGCGTGGTGATGACGGCATCGATATCGAGAAGTCAAACATCATTATCGTTGGCCCCACGGGTACGGGTAAGACCTTGCTCGCCAAGACCATCGCCAAGATGCTTAAGGTGCCATTCGCTATCGTTGACGCCACCGTGCTCACCGAGGCGGGATATGTGGGAGAGGACATCGAGAGCCTGCTCACTCGTCTGCTGGCTGCATGTGACTACAACGTTGAGCAGGCTCAACGAGGCATCGTGTTCATCGATGAGATTGACAAGATCGCACGCAAGGGCGACAATCCCTCGATTACACGCGATGTCAGTGGCGAGGGAGTGCAACAAGGATTGCTCAAGCTACTCGAGGGCTCGGTTGTCAACGTGCCACCTCAAGGCGGGCGTAAGCATCCCGAGCAGAAAATGATTGCCGTCGATACAAAGAATATTCTATTTATCTGCGGTGGAGCATTTGAAGGCATCGAACGCAAGATTGCACAGCGACTTAACACCCACGTTGTGGGGTATGGAGCTGGGAATCGTGTGAGCAAACTCGATCGTGAGAAATTATTGCACTTTGTTGCTCCGCAGGATTTGCGCAGCTATGGACTGATACCTGAGATTGTCGGACGACTGCCTATTCTCACGAATCTTGAACCGCTCGACCGTGATGCGTTGCGACGAATCCTGACCGAGCCCAAGAACGCTATCGTCAAGCAGTACCACAAGTTGCTCGAGATGGATGGTGTTGAGCTCACTATTGATGACGATGTGCTTGACTTTGTTGTCGACAAAGCCATTGAGTTCAAACTGGGAGCACGAGGACTGCGGTCCATCTTTGAGACCATCATGATCGACGTGATGTATCAAGTGCCCGCAAGCGGTGAGAAGACTTATCAACTCACGCGCGACTATGCCGCAAGACAGCTCGAGAAGTCTAACTTCGAGATGCTCAGCCAAATGCAATAACCGAATGACAAGACAAACTAATGCCTCAACAATATGACTGACAAGAGAAGACTCATTGACGAATTGAAGTCTTACTTCGGATTCGACAAATTCAA
>JAEEVE010000114.1 GCA_016290765.1 Muribaculaceae bacterium | reverse complement strand
CACAACTTAAACGCCACCAATCTGTAATTTGTTCTCTATCTCCCCCACCCTGCTTTTCTTGCCGTTTTCTCTGTATCTCTAACCGTATGGTGAGCAAATTTTCAATTCTCAGTGCGTTGAATTTTGCGAAACTCGTTGATTGCTAATAAAAAATGCCACAAATCCCCTACCCTACTTTTCAAGTCAGAAAAATGCGGTAATTTCTTAAAAAATGTAAAATTTACTTTTTGTGGCACTTTTTGCAAACCTCTGACAGAATTTTAGTAAATTTGCAAGTTTTATTGGACATTATGACCGAGATTGCTATTTTGACACAGGGCGTGGAGGCACCGCAGTTCGATCTGCCGAAATTGACGGCATGGGTTGAGCAGGTGGCGCACGAACATGGTAAGAATGTGGGACGACTCACCTACCTGTTCTGTGACGACGAGTATATCCTCAAGACCAACATCGAGTTCTTGGGGCACGACTACTATACCGATATCATCACGTTCGATTACTCCACCTCACGACGCATCGCCGGCGACATGGTCATTTCGCTCGACACCGTGAAGAGCAACGCCGAGCAGTGCGGTGCGCCATACGAAGACGAACTGTGTCGTGTGGTCATTCATGGTGTTCTACACTTGTGTGGCATTAACGACAAGGGTCCGGGCGAGCGCGAGATCATGGAGCAGCATGAGAACGCAGCCCTGGCCTTGAGGCCGCAATCTTTGATTCCTAACCCCTAACCCCTACCCCACTGTGCGACTTGACTACGATGTGATAGTGATTGGTGCCGGCCATGCCGGTTGTGAGGCGGCGTGCGCGTCGGCTCGGCTGGGCTCGTGTACCCTGCTTATCACTATCGACATGAACAAGATTGCTCAGATGAGTTGCAATCCAGCTGTCGGGGGCATCGCCAAGGGCCAGATTGTGCGTGAGATTGATGCACTAGGCGGGCGCATGGGCATTGTCACTGACCGCGCCAGCATCCAGTTCCGTCTGCTCAACCGTAGCAAGGGCCCAGCGATGTGGAGCCCGCGATCGCAGTGCGACCGAATGCGATTTATGGCCGAGTGGCGTGCGGTTGTTGAGAATGAGCCAAACCTATTTATGTGGCAAGACAATGTCACTGGACTAGATATTGAGGACGGAGTTGTACGGGGCGTGACGACGGCGCTAGGCGTACATTTCACTTGCCGCGCCGTCATACTCACGGCAGGCACATTCCTGAACGGACTGATGCACGTGGGAAGGGTGCAACAAGAGGGTGGACGCGTGTCTGAGCCTGCTGCCCACGGCCTGACCGAGCAGTTGATATCGTTGGGCTTCCGCGCCGATCGCATGAAAACTGGCACTCCTGTGCGTATTGACGGGCGTACGATTGATTATACACAAGCCGTTGAGCAGCAGGGAGATAATGATTTTCATCACTTTTCTTATTTGCCTGGTGTTCGTTCACAGTTACGTCAGCGTTCTTGCTGGATAGTGAACACTAATGAGCAAGTGCACCAAGTGTTGCATGACTCGCTCGACCAGTCACCACTCTACAATGGTCAAATCACCAGTGTGGGACCTCGCTACTGTCCCAGCATCGAGACGAAAATCGTCACATTTGCAGATAAGGATAGCCACCAGCTTTTTATTGAGCCCGAAGGCGAAACCACTAATGAGTGTTATCTCAATGGTTTTTCATCATCTTTGCCTTGGGATGTGCAAATTGCAGCGTTGAGTCATATTCCTGCTTTGGCCTATGCACATATCTATCGCCCAGGCTATGCTATCGAGTATGACTTTTTTGATCCTACACAACTTAGCCACACACTGGAAACCAAGTTGGTACGAGGTCTCTTCTTTGCAGGCCAGGTAAATGGTACCACGGGCTACGAGGAAGCTGCAGGGCAAGGATTGGTGGCCGGAGTGAATGCCCATCAGCAAATTGTAGGGGCTGAACCATTTGTTTTGGCACGCGATGAGGCCTACATTGGCGTGCTCATCGATGATTTGGTAACAAAGGGTGTAGATGAGCCATATCGCATGTTCACCTCTCGCGCTGAGCACCGCATTCTCCTACGACAGGATGATGCTGACATGCGACTGACTGAACGGGCTTACCGACTGGGTCTTGCCACGCAAGAACGATATGACTTGATGTGCAGCAAGCGTAACGCTATTAATGAGTTCACGCAGTATTTGACCGAAACCAGCGTGCGGCCTGAGCAAGTCAATGCATGCCTCGTAAACATCGGCTCGCAACCGCTGCGCCAGGGCCAGAAGTTGTATGACCTAGTGCTAAGACCGCAGGTTACCATCGCACATTTGTGCGAGTATTTGCCCGAACTCAAGGGTAGGGTAGAGGCTTTGGATACAACTAGGCGCGACGAAATTATCGAAGCAACCGAGATTCGCATCAAGTACAAGGGGTATATTGAACGCGAACAGCTCGTGGCCGATAAACTCCAGCGCCTAGAGCGAGTTCGAATCAAGGGGAAGTTTGATTACCTATCTATTCACCAAATTTCAACCGAAGGGCGTCAGAAGTTGGCCGCTATCGACCCTGAAACCGTAGGTCAAGCATCACGCATCCCTGGCATATCGCCTAGTGATGTGAATATATTGCTCTTAATGCTAGGCAGGTAAATAGCAATTGTTTCACGTGGAACATTGTCGCTTGAAATCTTCTGACACTGCAAAATTTACTACGACTCTAATAATATATAAAATGACACAAGACGAAATGACTTATCTGAAGGGTATTGTGCGCAACATACCCGACTTCCCCGTGCCGGGAGTGCAATTCAAGGATTTGACGACCTTATTCAAGGATGCCAAGGCGCTGAAAATGCTCGAACAGGCAATGCTCGAACTATACAAGGACAAGGGGATTACCAAGGTCGTGGGTATCGAGTCGCGTGGCTTCATCGGAGGTAGCATGCTTGCTGTTCATCTGGGAGCAGGGTTCGTGCCGGTACGCAAACCCGGCAAGCTACCTGCCGAGACCATTAAAAAGAGCTACGCAAAGGAGTATGGCACCGACACGATCGAGATTCACAGAGATGCCATTACCCCCGATGATGTGGTTGTTATCCATGATGACTTGCTGGCCACTGGCGGCACTATGCTCGCTGCTTTTGAACTGGTCAAGTCGATGAACCCCAAGAAGGTTTATATCAACTTTATCTGCGGGCTTGATTTCCTGCATGGCCGTGATGTCCTGCCTAAAGACGTCGAGGTGACAACGCTGTTCGATTTCTAGAAAGCTTAGTCAATCCAGTGCCACCAACAACAAATTCCCACTAGTTTAAGGTGCGTGACGAGCTGAAGCTGAAGGTGAGCCTCTTGCCAGAGTGTCCAGGGGTGTACCGCTATCTCAACAAGGATGGCGCGATCATCTATGTGGGAAAGGCAAAGAATTTGAAGCGACGCGTCAGCTCCTACTTCAATCGTGTGCACCCAGTTTATCGCACCAACATGTTGGTGCGCAATATCTGGGACATGCAGTATACAGTGGTCAACACCGAGGAAGAAGCACTCGATCTGGAAAACTCACTTATCAAGGAGTTTCAACCACACTACAATGTCTTGCTAAAGGATGATAAGTCCTACCCATGGATTTGTGTGACCAAGGAGGCCTATCCTCGTGTCTTCCTCACTCGTGACCCCCTCACCAAAGGGGCAAAATATTATGGTCCCTATCCAAAGACCGAGGTGGCTCATGCGCTTATCGACACCTTGCGAAAACTCTATCCGCTAAGGACTTGTCGCCATAATGTTTCACGTGAAACAATCGATGCGCACAAACATCGTCTTTGCCTTCAGTATCACATTCACAACTGTGAGGGTTGTTGCCAAGGGCTGGTGACGACTGACCAGTATGGCGAATATATCACAGCTGTGAGACAGATCCTGAATGGTGACACCAAGCAGGTGAGCGACTATCTGCAGCAACAAATGCAGCAGTTGGCCAGCGAGCTCAAGTTTGAGGAGGCCGAGGTGGTCAAGCGCAAATACCTTTTACTAGAGAAGTATCGAGCACGTTCGGTGATCGTGAATCCCAGCATCCACAACATCGATGTGTTTGCCATCGTAAAAGATGATGACGCAGCGTTTGTAAACTATATGCACATGCGTGGTGGGGCAGTGGTTCAGTCACTCACACTTGAATACCGTCTGCAGGACGATTCTCAGACCGATGCACATGAATTGATGTCGATGGCTATCCAGGAAGTGCGGCGCCGTTTCGCCGACACTTATGCTAATGACCGTGTTACTGAGGTGCTAGTCAACATGATGCCTGATGTAGAGTTTACAGGTTTTCAATGTATAACGCCACAGCGTGGAGATAAGCGAAAGTTGCTGCAAATCAGCGAAAAAAATGCAGTGCAGTATCGTGAAGAACGCCTCAAACGCATGGAGAAACTTAACCCTGAACAGCGCACTACGCGCACGCTGACGACACTGCAGCGCGACTTCCACCTCCCCGCATTGCCGCGCCATATTGAGTGCTTCGACAATTCGCACATTTCGGGCGCAAATGCTGTTGCGTCGTGTGTGGTGTTTCGTGACACGAAGCCTTGCAAGAAGGACTACCGCCACTTCCTTATCAAGGAGGCCCCAGCTGGCGATGACTATGCCGCTATGCGCGAGGTGATAGGTCGGCGTTATCGCCGCATGCTCGACGAGGAGCAGCAATTGCCTCAGTTGGTTGTAGTCGATGGTGGCAAGGGGCAATTGTCAGCGGCGATTGAGGCCCTGGATGAATTAGGATTACATGGCACTATTGCTGCTATTGGTATGGCCAAGCAGCTTAATGAAGTGTATTTCCCAGGTGACGAGCTCCCATTCTTTATCGACAAGAACAGTGAGTCGTTGCGCGTCATCCAGCGTCTGCGTGACGAGGCTCACCGATTTGCTATTACATTTCATCGCCAGCAACGCGGCAAATCACAGTTGCATAGCGTGTTGGATGAAATTTCGGGTGTTGGACCAAAGACTAAAGAGTTGCTGCTCAAGCACTTCAAGAGCCTCAAGCGCATTCGCGAGGCCTCGCTCGACGACCTTGCGGCAGTCATTGGCCCCAAGAAGGCCCAAAATCTGTTTAATGAATTGAAAAACAAATAATTATATGAGAATTGTGATTCAGCGTGTATCTCAAGCTTCGGTCACTATTGGTGGGCAGTTGCACAGTGAGATTGGCCCGGGGATGATGGTACTTGTAGGGGTGCGTGAAGACGACTCTCTTGACGATGTCAAGTGGTTGGCGGCTAAGACCGCAGCCTTGAGAATCTATGATGACGAGAATGGTGTGATGAACCGTAGTATCATTGATGTAGAGGGTGAGATACTTGCAGTGAGTCAGTTTACTCTCAATGCGAGTACACGCAAAGGCAACCGTCCTAGTTATATTCACGCCGCAGGTCATGATTTGGCCGTGCCGCTTTATGAGGCCTATTGTGAACAGGTTCAACAGTTGGTCGGGCGAGAGGTAAAGCGTGGTGTCTTTGGCGCTGACATGCAAGTTGCTCTAATCAACGACGGTCCCGTTACTATAATTATTGACTCAAAGCTTAAAGAATGACTATCAAAGAATTACAACAATATGTCGACGAGTGGATAGGCACTGTTGGTGTTCGGTACTTTTCGCCGTTGACCAATATGGCAATTCTCACCGAAGAGGTAGGAGAAGTTGCTCGCATCATGGCACGTCGCTATGGCGATCAAAGCGAGAAGCCCAGCGACCAGGGGCGTGACCTTGGTGACGAGTTGGCCGACGTGATCTGGGTCGTCACTTGCATTGCCAACCAGACAGGCGTGGACCTTACACAGGCCCTGAAGCGTAATTTCGAGAAGAAGTCCACGCGCGATGCCACACGTCATCTCGACAATCCTAAACTGCGATGAGTCGCCTTGTTATCGCAATATGAGATATTTTCATTACCTTTGTCGAAAATTCTAAAACAATATTATTATGGAACATAATCATGATCACTGTGGTTGCGGGTGCGAGCACCATCATGACCACGAAAATGAGTCGCTCGACCGCTATCAGATTGTAGTGGAGCAGAGCCAAGTCACTACCGACGATGCTGCCGTGGCAGCTGACGTGCAACGCATCCTCGCCGCACACGAGCAAGAGAATCACAGCCCTGAAGTCTACCAGTTTTTGCTCAACTGTGTCGACCTTACCACTCTGGCAACCGACGATAGCGAGCGCTCGGTGGCGCAGTTTGTCCAGCGTGTCAACGATTACGCCGAGGCTTATCCACAACTGAAGAATGTTGCCGCCATCTGTGTGTATAGTAACTTTGCTGCAGTGGTGCGTGCACAGCTTGACGTGAGCGATGTGAACATAGCCGTGTGCAGTGCGTGCTTCCCGTCGTCACAGGCACACATCGAGACCAAGGTCGCTGAGACTGCACTTGCCATCCAGGATGGTGCCGACGAGGTAGACGTGGTGCTCAATGTGGGATACTTCCGCGATGAGGCATGGGAAGAGATGTGTGACGAGATCTACGAACTCAAGCAAACCATCGGTGATCACCATCTGAAGGTGATTCTTGAGACTGGATTGCTCAAGACCGCCGCTAACATACGCCGGGCAAGTATCCTCGCCATGCACAGTGGTGCCGACTTCATCAAGACAAGCACAGGCAAGGTCTATAGCGGTGCAACACTTGATGCTGCATATGTCATGTGCCAGTGTATCAAGGAATTCTACAACAAGACAGGACTGAAGGTCGGTTTCAAGGCTTCGGGTGGCATCCGCACAACCGAGGACGCGGTGAAGTATTACACGCTGGTCAAGGAGATTCTGGGTGAGGAGTGGCTTAACAACGGCCTATTCCGCATCGGTGCATCAAGCCTTGCCAACGCACTCTTCGCCTCAATGACAGGCAGCGACGCCAAGCCGTTCTAGTTTTTCTAGATAGTCTAGAAATCTAGAGTCTCTAAATCATCTAGATGCCTAGCGTCAACCCAATATTATCTCTCCAGCGGCAGCGAGCGTTGCTGCAGTTGGAGTATGAACACGAGCGCGACGAGTTCAAGCGCTTGGGCGAGGTGTATGGAGTTGGCCGAAAGGTTAAGCGTGGTGATTGTTGGTGGCCAGTCAGGGTAGGGCGCAGCTACTACAACTCGCTCAACCAACTGGTCATTGAGGTCTTTCGTGGCGAGGACGAGGAGGTCGAACACAACTTTGAATATGGCCGCCAGGTGATGTTCTTCCGCACCAGTGGTGTAGACTCCATCACCTATTATGATTTTGCTGCCACCGTTAGTTATGCCGAGGATCACCGCATGGTGGTTGTTGTGCCCGACGCTTCAGTGGTGTCGCAATTGCTGAGCGCCGAGCAGTTGGGCGTGCAGCTCTCGTTTGATGAGACTACCTATCGGCTGATGCTCGGTGCCATCGATCGTGTGAGCCGCGCTAAGGGTAACCGCTTGGCCTATTTGCGAGACCTGTTCTATAATCCAGGTAAAGCCGAGCGTTTCACTTTCGATGCCATGAGTTTTCCATGGCTTAACGACACGCAGCAGCGTGCAGTCAATGAGGTGCTGCGTGCCAAGGATGTCGCCATTGTACATGGCCCGCCAGGGACGGGTAAGACCACCACATTGGTCGAGGCCATCTATGAGACTTTGCGCCGAGAGAGCCAGGTTCTGGTGTGCGCACAGAGCAACATGGCAGTCGACTGGATCAGTGAGCGGCTGATGGACCGCGGGGTGGATGTGCTCAGGGTGGGCAACCCCACGCGCGTCAACGATAAGATGCTGTCACAGACCTACGAGCGGCGCTACGAGGCCCATCCCGACTACCCGCAACTGTGGGCCATGCGCAAGGCATTGCGTGAAGTCCGAGACAAACGCCGTGGCACCGAGGCCTATCATCAGAAAGTCGACCGCTTGAAGAGCCGCATCACTGAGCTGGAACTGCGCATCCACAACGACCTTTTCGCACAGGCGCGCGTCATCTCGTGTACCTTGGCGGGTAGTGCTAGCCGAGTGCTCGAGGGTATGAAGTTTGCCACACTGTTTATCGACGAGGCTGCGCAGGCTCTGGAGGCTGCGTGTTGGATAGCCATACAGAAGGCGGGTAGGGTAGTGCTTGCTGGTGACCATTGCCAGCTGCCACCCACCATCAAGTGCTACGAGGCACTCAAGGGTGGTCTGGGATTGACGCTGATGGAGCGCATCGTGCAGAGCAATCCTCAGGTGGTGACCCTGTTGGGTGTTCAATATCGCATGAACGAGCAGATTGTGCAGTTTTCAAGCGACTGGTTCTATGGTGGACAAGTCCAGAGTGCTCCCGAAGTGCGACACCGTGGCATCCTCGATTGGGACACCCCGATGGTGTGGCTCGATACCACCGACCTCGACAGCAAGGAGGAGTTTGTAGGCGAGAGTTATGGCCGCATCAACCGCGCTGAGGCGGCACTCACCTTGCAGACCCTGCAGGATTACTTTGAGAAGGTGGGCCGCCAGCGCGTACTAGACGAGCGTATCGACGTGGGAATTATCTCGCCCTATCGTGCACAAGTGCAGCATCTGCGGCGACTCATCAAGCAGAGCGCGTTCTTCAAACCCTTTCGCAGCCTTATCGCCGTGAACACCGTCGACGGCTTCCAGGGGCAGGAGCGCGACATCATCGTTATCTCGCTGGTACGTTCT
>JAEEVE010000113.1 GCA_016290765.1 Muribaculaceae bacterium | reverse complement strand
AGCTACCCATCTAGCCCCTATAGTACAGCTAGTGCCTCTAGTGAATGTCATTGATAATGCAAACGAATGTTAAATGTTGTGTAAAATCAAATAAAAACTTTTAACCATTAACCATCAACTATAAACTTTGTCGTACCTTTGCAGCGGGTAAGTCCTACACGGCCAGCTCCCCGTAAATCCCCCAGGTCTTGACCGAAGCAAGGGTAGCGGGTTGTAGCGGCGCGATGTAGATCGCTTACCCTTCTTTTTTTATATAAACTTGACTATGCAAAGACTCTTACTTTTTTCAGCACTGCTGCTGGCAGTAGCGGGTGTGCAGGCCAACAGCTGGTGGGACAATTTCAAACCCACCAATTCCAATGTGCGTCTCACACAAACCAACCTCCCTATCGTTTGGATTGATGTCGATGGTGTAATGATTGATACCGAAGACCGCATCACAGCGAAGATGAAAATCATTCACAACGGCAATGGACAGCTCAACTATGCCGACACGGTGGCGCATCCTGGCCAGAACATCGACTATGAGGGATACATCGCGTTGCGCTATCGTGGCAACTCCTCGTTCAGTGCCAGTGACAAGAAGCCTTACTCGTTCCGCACCATTGACAAGCCCCTCGAGGAGGATGGCCAAAAGGTGAAGGTGAAAATTCTGGGCATGGCCAAGGATAACAACTGGGCCATACTTGCGCCATTCAGCGACAAGAGTATGATGCGCGACATGCTCGCATTTGAGCTTTCGCGCCCCTGGATGGACTACACTCCCAACGGGCGGTACTGCGAGCTCATCCTTGACGGCACCTATTACGGCGTCTACATCATCACCGAAGTCGTGAGCAAGGGCAAGCATCGCTGCAACCTTGATGATCCAGGAGAAGAGGGCGACGACCTCACTGGTGGCTACCTCGTCGAGGTGGACCGCAACGACGAGGTCTGGCATCGCTCAAAGTATCATCCTGTCAACAGTCAAGGCCGGACGCTATACAGCCGCTACGTCTACTTCCAGTACAAGGAGCCAGACTACGAGGACATGACCACCGAGCAGGTCAACTATATCAACAACCAGGTTGACGCCATGGAGGATGCGTTGAACTCGAATAACTTCAAGGATCCCGAGACGGGCTACCGCAAGTACCTCGACCCCTTGTCGTTTGTCGACTATCAGATTTCGCAAGAATTGGGGCACAATGTCGATGGCTATAGGCTCAGTGCCAAGATGTTCAAGCGTCGTGACAGCCAAGACGGTCATTTTAAGATGGTACTCTGGGACTACAACCTCGCATACGGTAATGCCGACTACTACAACGGATGGTACACCACGGGGTGGGTGTGGAACAACAACGATGTCCTCAATAGTAGCAACGACGCACAGGAGGTGCCATTCTGGTGGTACAAACTTAACCAGGACCCCTATTATACCAATATGTTGCACGACCGATGGGCACAGTGCCGACGCGCGAACTTCAGCAACGACCGCATCATGGCGACCATCGACTCGATCGCAACACTGCTCACCGCGCAAGGCGCTGAGTCGCGCAACAGCCGCGCTTGGCCCAAGTGGGGGCAGTATGTTTGGCCCAACTACTATGTCTCGCAGAATTTTGAGGATGAAATCAGCTTTCTCAAGGGCTGGATCAATGACCGACTCGAATGGATGGACGAGCAATGGGGATTTGACCCCAATGCGTTGCTGCGTGGCGACATCAACGGTGATGGCAAGGTTGACGTGAGCGACGTGAACATTCTCATCAACATCATGTTAGGAAAGGCACAGGCAAGCAACTACCCAGGCTATCCCGACCTCAACGATGATGGCAAGGTCGACGTGAGCGACGTCAATGCAGTCATTAACATCATGCTCGGCAAGGAGTAGGCACAATTCCCCTCCACTTTCACAATGGGGGGTGAAACCATCAAAGTGTAACGTGGCTACCCTCCAACCTCATGTTACACTTTGCAAGAAAAAAGAGAGTCCCAAATTTGGGACCCTCTTTTTTCAATGTTAGCAAGGGTGAATTTACTTCACGATGAACTTCTTGCCATTTTGGATGTAAACGCCAGCGGGCAGGTTGTTGCCACGCATCTTCTGACCCATGATGTTGTAAATGGGTGCGTTGTAGTCCAGCTCAGCCTTCACGCTCGAAATGCCAGTGATAGGCAGCTCGCAGTAAACGATGTTCGACTCGTTGCGAACGAGAGCCTTAGTCTCAGGAGATTCCACAGTGTAGTACACCTGGATACCGATGCGCTGGGTGAACAGAGGCTCAAAGCCCTCGGCGTTGGTGCGATACATGTAGACATAGTTGCTATAGAAGTCACTAGCACTGCTGTAGAGCCAGTAGGGCACTTCGGTGATGTCCTCATCCAGGTCGTAAGTGTAGTCTTCTGCGGGGAAGGTGAACAGCTGGTCGTCATCAGTGAAGATGCTGTAGCTCAAGCACTCGGGATCAATCATGTTGCCGTCAACATCGGTGGTGGGCAGGGTGAAGTAGAATCTGCTGAAGCCACTCTCGTCACCGCAGTCATACCAAGCCTCGTCGATGTTCTCAGAAACGATAGGATCGGCGGGAACAGCGGGAACAGCGTTTACAATCTGGCCGAAGGGCTTAGCATAGCCGTTCTCATCCAAATTGGGGAACTCAAGAGAGGAGAAGCTCAGGTCATCACTCCAGTAGCCGTACATACCAGTAGCGTTGAAGTTGTCGGGGAACTCAGCGTTGACGTCGCCCTCACCGTCCAACAGGTAGATGCAGTCATCATCGATCATGAAGCTGATTTCGGTGGCCTCCTCATCAAGTTCAGATCCCAAGTAGTAACCTTCCTCGCCTGTCTCTGGGTCAACGTCCTGATAGACATAGGTCGTACCCAGGCCAAGGACGATACCGTACTGATAATTCTCATTCCAGCTCAGGTACTGACCAGTGGGGATTGTGATAATGCCTGTCGTCCAGTCATAGGTACCCTTCACCCAGGTGTCGTTGCTATCAAAGTACCACATGGGGTTCTGGATGTAAACATCGCCGTTGGTCATGTCGAAAGCGACAGTGAACTTGCCGTCGGTCACGCCACCGCTAATACCAAAGATGCTGGCGTAGATATTAGCACTGTTACGGAAGTAAGTGTAAACATCGCAGCCTTCGGGAATCTCGGTGATCACAGTGGGAGAGTCAATGACTTGGGGCTCTGGCTCGGTAGCAGTCAGGCGCACGTCATCGATGTTTAGACGGAACATGTCGGTCACGTTGTAGTGACGGATGGCGATGCAGCCATCTTGACCAGCAAACTCGCTCAGGTCATACACAAACTGTTTGTAAATACCAGAGGTGGTCTGGTCAACACCAACCTGAACAAAATTCTCAAGGTTCTCGGGGTCGCCAGTGCAGACATACACACCGAACACTTCGGCAGCAAAGCTGGGATCCTGCCCCATGGCATAAAGCTCCAAATATTGGGGAAGCTCCACTTTGGGCGAAATCAGCCAGTTGTCAGGAGTCAGGGCAGTGTAGGTTGGGTTGTCATAGCTTGCCGATGACATGCAGCCCACGCCGCTGTGTGTAGTAAGTTGTTCTGACATATACTCCCAGTTGAAGCCGTCGCCGTCGTTGTCAACAACCGACCAGCCTTCGAGCTGAGCCTCATCCTCAAAGTCCCAAAGGATGTCACCGTCGCGGTTTGCCTTGAAGGTGGGACGAGTCTGCCAGTCCATGGCATTGAGCTGAGTGCCTTGGACGGCCTCACCGCCACGAAGAACCTTGTTGGTAACGCGCTCCATGGCCTTGGCCTTCAAGTCCTTGGTGCTTACCTTGCCACTCTGAGCAAGCTTAATACCTGCAGATGCGCTCAGCGCAACTGCCAATGCAACGAAAAGTACTGATAACTTTTTCATAAGCGTTTGTTTAAGTTAATAAAAAAGGTGAATTGTTAATTTGCCTACAAAGGTAATACTTTTTTCAATATCGACAAAATTTTTATTGAAAAAATGATCGAAAAACTGAATTATAGCCGAAATTGATAGCAAAATGTACGCCTTTGGCTATTTTGTGCTTTCAAAAGTTGTGTAGTTTTGGTTTTATTTGTACCTTTGCCGCGAATTTATTGTCTTGGCTTCACCTGGTCAAGCACCAACCCACATTTATTTTTTTATTATGCTCAAAAAACTTTTGACACTATCACTGCTCCTCTTTGGCACAACGGCAATGGCACAAAACAGCTATCTGGCCACGAAAGCCTTTGACGGGGAGCATAAGAACGAAATCTCGGCTTATACCGACTTTGGAGGAAACGTGGTCACAGGCAAGTTTGGCGGTATCGCCGCATTCTACCAGCGACACCTCACCGACAGGTGGCACGTGGGTGGAGACGCGCAGGTGCAGTTTGGCAAGGAACTCTATTCAATCGACGTGCAAGGAGGCTACCGCCTGCCCATCAAGTATGGCAACATCTACTTCGACGGAAAAATCATGTTCTGCCGCTATGCCAAGTTTGGATTCAACGAGATGAACTACAACCTTTCGGCCAATTGGGAGTCGCCCTATGTCGACCTGCGACTGGGTGCATCAGTAATCCACTACCACAGCCACGTGTGGGGAATTGGATGGGGGTATACCGAGCCTGTGACGATCACCTTTGGCGCGGGCGTGAACATCCGTCACCGCAACAACCCCTGGAATGTGGGGCTATTCTTCCGCAACTATGATGACTTCTACTATGAGAACTGGAACATCAACTGGGGGTTGCGAGGCTATGGGCGCATTAACGACCAGTGGCACCTCTTCGGCGAGTTCAACATCCGCCCGGCAGGCAGTATAAGCCAGCTTGCCAGCAAATATGAAACTTCATTGAAACTCGGTGTAAAATATAAAATGTAAGCAATTATGAAGGCAAAATATATAATGATGGCCGCTTTGGCCACTATCGTGCTGACGCAAACCTCCTGCGAGAAAGTCAGCCCTGCGGGCGTGCTCATGGCCGGCACAGCCGTCGAAGACCGCGTGGAGATGTCCTATAAGTTCTTCGTCCAGAACAACCTTGAGCAAAAACTCGATTATGACCTCATGTACACCGAGGACGGATACTCGTTCCTTGTTGGAGCAGACAGTCACATCACCACCGACCCAGGACGCATCCTGGAGATGTTCAAGATAGGCATGGAGAACGATGACATGCTCTTCTGCCATCTGGGCGACATCGCCGACACCAAGGCGGAGTATTATATCACACTGGATAACGCCTTGCGTAGCGCACACTACGACTATGTCAATAAGTATTACGAGTACGACGAGGATGAAAAACTGTTCTATCGCAAAGGGCAAGAACACATCTTTGGAAAGCATTATGAAGATATCCTCTTGCCGTTCTTCCCCGTCGTGGGTAACCATGATCTCACACACAATGGATGGGCGCTGTGGAGCAACCTCTTTGGCTCGTCGTTCTATGAGTTTGACATAGCGGTGGGTTTTGATTCTGATGGAGAAGTCATCTACGACCACTTTATCTTTCTTGACACTGCCAGTGGCACACTGGGCAAGTTGCAGACCGAGTTGATTGAACAAGGTATCCTCGATGGTGAGCATAGCTACCGCCACACCTTCATCTTTGGTCACACCAACATCTTCCGACCCCAGTTCATGGAGTTTGCATCGACCTTCCCCCGCGAGGAAACCTACTACCTGCTCAAGCAGTTTGACGAGTGGAACGCGTCGATTGTCTTCTGTGGCCACGTGCACAAGTGGGACGAGCGTTTTTACAACGGTGTCTACTTCCTCACCCTTGACTCGATGAGCGAGCGCAACAGTCCCGAGCCGGGCGACTATCTTGTGCGCGTAATCGTTGGCCAAGACGGTGCCATCGAACTTGAAAAGGTACGCATGAACTACGTCGCAACCAAGAAATAATCTTTTGGTAACGATAATCGCATCAGGGGTGGAGCGGCTGCTTCACCCCTGATATCTTTGTCCAGCACCTCCACATGATTTCGATCGGTCGTTAGAGGCGCACGTCAAGATTTTTTTGTATCTTTGCGGCATTATATTCAGCTCAACAATCATTAAACTAACGATATTATGGAAGTAATACAAAGCTTCACCATCGATCACACTCAATTAAAACCAGGTATCTACGTCTCGCGCGTGGACAAGGGCTTCACGACCTTTGACCTGCGCATCACCACACCCAATCAGGAACCAGCTGTGGCACCATCGGCTATGCACAGCATGGAGCACCTCATGGCAACCTGGTTCCGCAATTCACAGGTCAAGGGCGATGTGGTCTACGTCGGTCCCATGGGATGCCTCACCGGCATGTATGTCATCATGACGGGACAATACACTGTTGAGGATATGCGACGGCTCACCATCGAGTGTCTAGAGTGGATCCTTACTCAGTCTGAGGTGCCGGCGACTAGGCCCGAGGCCTGCGGCAACTATCTCCTCCACGACTTGCCCATGTGCAAGTGGGAGAGCGCGCGCTATCTCGACCGATTGCAAAACGATTTTCACAGCGAGTACACCCAGCTGCAAATCACCCTCGACGACGGCAAGGTCTTCGCCGATGCCTAACAGCGCAAGGTCTAACCTTGTGGCCCATTCATTGTTATCTCCTAATTTCTCAATATCTTTGTTGCCTAACACCTCATTCGATGGCTACCGACAGACGCAACTTCATCAAGAAAACGGCTATGGCACTGGCGGCCATACCTGTCTTGTCGTCGCCACTGCGATTGCTTGCGGATGATACTAATAACCAAAACAAGATGAAAAAGATTATGCTGATTGACGGCGGCCCGCGCAGGAACATGAACACCGCCGCTATGCTCGAGAGTTTTGCACAGGGCGCAAGAGAGGCAGGCGCCGAGGCAACTGTGGTGCGCTTGTATGACATCGATTACAAGGGGTGCAGGTCGTGCATGGCGTGCAAGTTGAAGGGAAAAGCCTCCAATGTGTGTAAAATCAAGGATGACCTGGCGCCTGTGCTGGATGAGATCTCGCAGGCCGATGGACTGGTGCTGGGTTCGCCCATCTACTTCGGCGATGTGACGGGACAGATGCGGACGTTCCTGGAGCGATTGGCATTCCCGTGGCTATCTTACAACGACTACAGCATGACCGCTCCCAAGCGCATGCCGGTGGTGCTCATCGAGACAATGAACGGAACGCCCCAGAGAAACAACAGCCAGGGATATGGCTCGATGGAGTATTGCATCGCTACAGCCTTGGGGCAGCCCGAGCACATCGTGGCCTATAACACCTATCAGGTGAAGAACTATGACAACTATGAACTCGCAGGTTTTTCCGAGGAGGCCAAGCGCAAGTGGCGCGATGAGTATTGGGAGCAAGACTTGAAGAAAGCCTTCGACGCGGGCAAGCGCATGGCCGAGCAGATCGTGCCATAACCTCATTGTCACTCGACCCAACATTGCTGTAATGATCTATATTTGATGAATATGAAACATATTATTACTGTTGCCGTTATTTCGGGCATTATCTCCAGCGTCATCGCCTTCCTGCTCTTCTTCTTTGTGCTTCCTTCTGGTTGGCTTCTGTTTTTTATCCCGGCTATAATGGGTATTTCCATTCAGAAGTTTGGCAAAATCTCAGCCGAAGACGTTGAGGGGGATGATAAGCTAGAAAAAAAGGTTGGCTATATGTGTGCGGGTGCCGTATTGTTCTTCATTATTCTAACGATTGTCCCAATCACTGTGATAGGCCTATATAAAGGTTTAGGATGGAAGATACTGGATATCCCGTTCTACATAGTTTGTGTGTTTGCTGTGTGGTATGGATATAATCGTGGAGTCCGTGCAGTTGTTGATGCATATTACGATTCCAATCTAAAGGAGAGCAATAATCAATAATCCTTCACCCTTTTGAAGGCAAACGCGGCTGAGTTACCATGGCGTATCTCAACCGCGTTTTGCTATGCTCTGCTCCCCTTTCAGGCGGGAACGTGGTTTCACCTGAACTCTAGATCAAGCATCAGAACAGCTTTGCCAGGTTCTCGCTCATCATCTTCACCGACATCGCCAGCAAGATGATTCCAAAGAACTTGCGCAAGAAGAAGATACCTCCTTCGCCCAGCAAACGCTGAATCTTGTCGGTCGCCTTGATCACCACAAACACCCACACCATGTTGATTGCCAGGCCAATGAGGATGTTCACATCGGCATACATCGCCTTCAGTGAGATCAGCGTCGTCAGCACGCCAGCACCCGCTATCAGCGGGAACACCATTGGCACGATTGTCGCGCCCCCGCTCGGAGCATTGTTCTTGAAAATCTCCACGTCAAGAATCATCTCCATCGCCATCAGGAACATCAGGAAACCACCAGCAGCGGCAAACGACTGAATGTTGCAGTTAAAGATCTCCAGGATCCAGTACCCGCCGTAGTAGAAGCCCACCATCACGATGGCCGAATAGATTGTCGCTTTCCATGCGCTCACCTCACGCCCTTTAGCGCGAAGGTCCATAATAATAGGAACCGAGCCCACGATATCGATGATACTCAACAGCACCAGTGCCGAACTTAATATTTGAGTAAAATTCACATTCATAATTAATCTATTCCATGATTTGACCCTGCAAAATTAGTGCAAGCCGAGCGAAAAACAAAATGAAAGACGAAGTTTTTCATTTTGCTTATCCGAGGCGCCGCCTAATTTATCCAACATTAGTGCAAGCCGAGCGAAAAACAAAATGAAAAACGAAGTTTCTCATTTTTGTTT